>CALCSH010000115.1 GCA_937893815.1 uncultured Anaerolineae bacterium
CTCGCGCCTGATCCGCCGCGGCCTCAACCGAGCCGCGCCAACCGGCCTGACCGAGATTGAAATCTCTGCCGGATTGCTGGCTGGAATGAAAATGCGTCTTGATTTGCAGAGCGAAAAGGATTACTGGCTGGGAACCTACGAACCCGCTTTGCAAAATGCCATTCGCGACCTGGTGCAGCCGGGTTGGATTGCCTACGACGTCGGCGCCAATGTTGGCTATATCAGTCTGATGTTGGCACGCGGCGTTGGCGTAACCGGGCGGGTTTTCGCTTTTGAGGCGTTGCCTGCCAATATAACCCGCTTACGTGAAAACTTGACCCTCAATAGGCTGGAATCCCCCAGGGCGCAGAGTGTGCACGCCGCTGTGGGTGCCACCTCGAGCACCGTCCGCTTTCTGATTGGCCCCTCGGACGATATGGGCAAGGTGGACGGTTCTGCCGGTCGGCAGGTTGAATATATCGAATCGATTGAAGTTCCCGGCCTCTCGCTGGATGATTTTGTCTACACTCAGGGCAACCCGCCACCACAAGTGGTCAAGATGGATATTGAAGGGGGCGAAACCCTGGCGTTGCCTGGCATGCGTCGCCTGCTGGCCGAAGCGCGCCCGCGATTATTTCTTGAACTTCACGGGCACGAAGCCGCCCGTTCCGCCTGGGAAATCCTCACCGCCGCCGGATACGGAATATCCCGCATGAAACCCGGTTACCCGCGCGTACCCTCGCTCGATGATCTCGATTGGAAAGCTTATCTGGTCGCCAACCCGGCCAACCTGTACTATGCAACCTGACCCCCAAATCTTTTCTGGCCGTCTCGCCCTCCAGCAGCGTGTCCTCCCAGCCTATCGCGCGCCCTTCTTCGATCTTCTGGCGCAATCCTGTGATGGCGGGTTGAGTGTTTTCGCCGGGCAGCCACTTCCCGTGGAGGGAATCACTTCCGCCGTTAGCCTGATTCATGCCGAATTCAACGTAGCCTGCAATCGCCATTTCAGCGATCCATCTACGAAGTTTTATTTATGCTGGCAGGATGGGGTGGTGGATTGGTTGGAGAAGACGAATCCTGACGCCCTGATTGTGGAGGCCAATCCACGCTATTGGAGTAATCGTCTGGCGATTCGCTGGATGAAAAAGCGGGGCAGGCTGGTACTTGGCTGGGGGTTGGGTGCGCCCCCCATGAATGGTTTCCTGTCTCCCTTGCGCAGGCGCAGCCGTCTCGGTTATCTGCAATCCCTCGACGGCATTCTTGCGTATAGCCAAAAAGGAGCGACAGAGTATCGGGGGTTGGGTTTGCACTCGCTACGCTCGCTGTGCTCGGAACGCGTCTTTGTGGCGGCGAACTCGGTGATGCCGCCTCCCGATTTTGAGTTTCCCATCCGCCCTGCACAATTTTCGGGTCAGCCGACCGTGCTTTTCGTTGGGCGTTTGCAGGCTCGAAAGCGGATTGAAATTCTGCTAACCGCCTGTGCTGCGCTGCCTGAAAATTTGCAGCCGCGGCTCATCATTGTGGGGGATGGTCCGGCGCGGGACGAATTCGAATCCCAGGCGGCGCGTATTTACCCACATGCCGAATTCACCGGTGCCAGGCACGGCGCGGAACTGGAACCATACTTCCGTCAGGCTGATCTATTCGCTTTGCCCGGCACCGGCGGATTGGCCGTGCAACAAGCCATGAGCTACGGCCTGCCGGTGATTGTCGCAAAAGGTGATGGTACACAAGATGATCTCGTGCGCCCGGCCAGCGGCTGGCAGGTTGCCCCGGGTGACCAAGCTGCTTTCAATGCCGCCGTTCTCGAAGCCCTGGGTGATATCAATCGCCTGCGGAAGATGGGAGCTGAGTCCTTCCGCATTGCTCGGGATGAAATTAATCTTGAACAAATGGTTGCGACCTTTGTGGATGCTTTGAATGCTATTCGTAAATGAGTGCATGAATCGGCATTCAGACCATGTAAAAGAATTCATGTGTTTTGTGGATAAAGGTTGAACTCTGTGAAATTACTCTTCATCGCCGATGGACGCTCACCAATTGCTCTCAACTGGATTGAATATTTCATAGGGCAAGGGAATGAAGTTCATCTCGTATCCATATACCCCTGCGAACCTGATCTCGATTTTGCCTCGTTGAATGTTATCCCAGTGGCGTTTAGTGGGGCTGTGGAGCAGGCAAGCGCGGTGGCGGGCGGGCGTGGGAGCTTTTTGAAAAAGATAGCGACACCGGGGGTGCGCACCTGGTTGCGCCATCAATTTGTGCCCCGCAGCCTCCCCCAGGCTGCATCGTATCTCCAAAATTTAATCACCAATTTGCAACCCGATTTAATCCATGCCATGCGCATCCCCTACGAGGGGATGTTCGCGGCGCTGGCTTTGAACATGTTCCCCGCTCCCCGTCCACCACTGCTTGTTTCTGTCTGGGGTAACGATTTTACCCTCCACGCTCCGGCCACACGCCGACTCTCTCACCTGACGAAGCTAACCTTGCAGCGCACGGCTGCCCTGCACACCGACTGCCAGCGCGATCTGGATTTGGCGCGCCAGTTGGGATTTTCTGCTGAGAAACCCGGCGTGGTTTTACCCGGCGCGGGTGGTATTCAGATGGATATCTTTTACCCCTCTCCCTCAGGGAGAGGGGCCGGGGGTGAGGGAGGTATCATCATCAACCCGCGCGGGCTGCGCGCCTACGTGCGTTCGGATACCTTCTTCGAGGCGGTGCCGCGTGTACTGGCGCATCACCCCGGGGTGCAGTTCATTTGCCCGGCGATGCAGAATCAGCCGGAGGCCGAATCCTGGGCCTCTCGTTTGGGGGTAGGTGACTCTTTGAGCTTGTTGCCGCGCTTAAGCCGCGTTAAAATGGCGGAAGCTTACCGCCGGGCGCAGATTGTGCTATCGATCACCGAACACGACGGCACGCCCAACACGCTGCTGGAGGCGCTGGCTTGCGGCTGTTTCCCGATCGTGGGGGACATTCCCTCACTGCGAGAATGGATTCGGCATGGGGAAAATGGTTTTTTGGTAGACCCCGGCGACCCGGACTCGCTGGCGAATGCGATTGGGGAGGCGTTGCGCGACCCTGAGCTGCGAACACGGGCGAGAGAGATTAATTTGCAATTGATCGCAGAACGCGCCGAATACGGATCGGGAATGATGCGGGCCGAACAATTTTATCGGGAGCTAATCGGGGAATTTTGAACCGCTGCGTTTTTTTGCCCAAACAGCGTAACGTGAAAAAAGATAAACCATTGGCGAGGAAAGCCGCAGCGGCGCGCTGATGGCCTGTGGGAGCGCGCCGCGTAACGAATTGGCATCATTGAAGATGGGCAGGTACAGTGCCCCGCGCCCGATTTCGAAAGCGGCGTGGGCATCGGAGCCGTACGTGCCGCTCAGATTGTGTTGTTGGGCGAATTGCTGGGCTTGACGATTGAAGCGCGGCAGTGTGCAGCGGGCGTTGAAAGTTTCGATGGCGTCAATCTGGGGCACTATTTCGAGCAGGTTCTCGGCGCGCCAATGCCCTTTGCGGCGAATATCAAAGGGATGGGAGATGCTGATAAAAGCGCCTTGATCGTTTAACCGGACGATGGTTTCTGCGGGTGTCAGCCCGGCAGGGATTTCTTCCTGCACGAAAGCGGCTAGAATTTCCCCCTCGGTGGTCATAATCTCTTCGCCGACGATCACCATCTTTGGATCGAGTGCCTGGGCTTCCTGCGCTCCGCGAATCGTGTTGTGATCGGTGATGATGATGCGATCCATCCCCTTGCGACGGCAGGCGGCCAGTAATTTTTCGGGTGTGGTCAGGCTGTCGGGGGAATAGATCGTGTGAACGTGGAAGTCGGTGAGTTGGTAATTGGGCGATAGGGGGTTGGGAATTGGAATTTTTTTCATAGCAATTTTGCCCTGACTACCTGTTTCCTAATCGCCTGATCCCTGATTACCCAACCCCAACAATTCTCGCGAGAATGTCCAAACCAGCAACCCCAAGGCCACGCTAAACCACAGTGTTGCAAAACGGATGAGCAGCGTGGCCGCGGCAGCGAGATCGGTGTGGATGCCCAGCAACAGGGCCAGCATTCCAGCAATGGAGGCTTCAGCCGCGCCCAATCCACCGGGCAGCGCTGAGACCGCGCCGACCACGGTCGAGAAGGCCAGTACAAAGACGGCAATCGAGAGCGTGCCCCAACCGGGAACTATGCCCAGTCCAATCAAAATTAGATAAAAGCCGATGCCTTCCCCCAGCCAGGAGATGGTCCCCAGCCCTACCGCGACCAGCGTGGTCAGCGGGTTAAAGAGGGCGAAGCTGCCCTCATAGAATTCGCGCAATCCACCAGCAAAGCGCTTCACCAGGGGGAGTTTGGCGGCCAGATCGAGCAGCGCCAGCGCCAGCGGGCGAATCTGCGAGACGATGATGATGCCCAGCAGAACGATCAGAATGGCGGCAAAGGCAGGCCAGTATTGCGGGTAGGCAATCACGCCCAGGGTGGAGAGCAGGATCACGGCCAAGCCATCGCTAATACGTTCGGCGACGACCACCGCGATGCCGCGTGCTGTGGATTGCCCGGTCTGCTGGTGAATCCAGACCCCTTTGAGGGCCTCGCCAACCTTGCCGGGTGTCACCGCCAGCGGAAATCCGGCCACGAAGAGATGGAAACTCTCGCGCAGAGAAATCTCTTTTGCGCCTATTTGGCGTAAATAATAGTGGAATTTCACGCCGCGCAGCAGATAGTTGAACAAGGTCAGTAGCAAAACGGCTGGATAGAGCGACCAGCGAAAGCCGCGTACTTGTTCACTGACCTGGTGGATGTCACCAACCAGGGTCAGGATCAGCATGACCAAAAAGCCAAAGAGCAAACCGTAGAGCAGGCGGCGGGTGAGGGTTTGTTGAGTGTTCGGGGGCATGAGTGTTAAGGCGATTGGGCGATCAGGAAGCGCCCCCTAGGCGCCTGATTCCTGATCGCCTAATCCCTGATTGGTTATTTCTTGTTTCCCAGCAGATAGGCCAACCCGGCTGCGCCAGCCGCCAGGATCGTCAACCCGACCACGGCCTGGGCAAGGGTTTTAGGTTGCATGCCGGGCATGACCACCTCGCCATCGCCGTATTGCTTGAAGTGCTGGCCCCACGGGGTGGGCAGCGCTGAGGCCACCCGCTGGCGGCCCACAAAGGGATACCAGTAGACGTTGTGATAGAAATTGCTGGCGAAGAACGACCACGGCACCAGCGGGCTTTGCAGTAGTATTTTCTCAAAGGGTTTCAGCGGCCCGTGATAGATCAACTTTTGGCCACGGCTGGCGAAGGTATCTTCCTGCACAAAGTTCCAGGGCTGTTCTTGCTCGATGTCGTAACCGACAATTTCGATCTCGCGGGGATTACCCACGCCCAGACCGAGTTCGTGGGCCTTGTTGATGAAGCGCAGGCTCATCGGATCGAATCCCTGTAATTTGGCGGAGACAGCGTCAATTGCCACTTGATCGGCAGAAGCCAGAAGAATATTTTTTTCGTGCCAGCGCATCGCCCGCGGGCCAGGGCCATCCCCGGCGAAGGTGCCATCCATCACGGCGAATACCCCGGGATGAATTTCCTGCTGAATGGTGAGCAAATCCACCAGGGTATCGTGGATCACCGCATGGGTCCAGTGTCGCTGCCGGTGCAGCAATCCGCCAAAAGCGTTTTTCATTGCCCCGGTGATGGTGGTGAAGACATGTGTCTTGACCGTCGGCAGGTGCAAGATATTAATGCCCTCCAACGCTTTGGGGATGAAAACGCCATCGGGGTAAACTTTATCCAGCACCAGGAAGGGGCGCGCTTTGGGTTTGTACTCGATCCATTCGAAATCTTCATTATACAGATACAGGCAGGGGACTTCGTGCATATCGGTGACGAAGCGGTGTTTGTTGTTGCGCTCACCGTCGGCGGTGTTCACCACTACAGTATCGTTATGCACACCAACCAGGTCGTTGTAGCCGAATTTCTTCAACGCCTGAATGGTGCCGTCTAATTGCCAGGGAGCGGTGGAGCAGGCCGGGTACCAGGTTTGCCAGGAGATATTGATCTTCAAGCCGGTGCGCGTATTCTTGGGCAGCGCCTCTTCCACACCGGCCAGTTTCATCAATTTTTCAATATCATCGAGCACCGTTTCCGGTGATGTTTTTAGTACGGCAACTTTTCCTTTGCCAGGAAATTCGGACATTCGAGCCTCCATTATTTTTTGCAACTGCTCAGGCTAATGCCCTCGCAGAAAAAATCCCAAGAATAAAGTGTGCGTGGCGGCGCAGCCCCACACGAGTACACATCATTCTTGAGCCTCATTCAGTTTGAAGTTGAGTAGTGATTATTCAAATTGGTTAGCAGCGTAATTGTATCAACAAAAGCTAGGCTGGCAAATGGGTGTGCGTATTATGGGCAAGGCCTTGGCTCTTTGGGAACTGTCGTGAGAAACCCCGCATTTTGGGGTGTAAGCGGGCTTCGCCCGCTTCACACCCCAAAATGCGGATAACTACCACGGGAATTCCCATAGACCCACGGCCTTCGAAAGTTGCGCTCTACAATCGTGTAGTATAATTTTGTGGGATTAAATTCACAGTAGTGATTACGTTTTGACAACGAATTGTTCGAGATCGTCGATCTGTAAATAGGGTTGAGTATAGCTGTGACGAACTCAGTGTTAAAAGTACCGATTAGCGCCATATGGGTTGCCGTTCTTGCGGTGGTGATCTTTCTCTTGTTAGGCGCTCCAGTCGACACGATTCGTGAAATTGTCATTGAAGATGGGGTGGCTTATCTGGCTGTGGGGCATCAAGGCATTCAAATTGTCGACGTAACCAATCCATCGAACCCAAAACAACTCGGTAGTTTTAATTCGATCGGTGAAGCCAATGGCCTGACCTTGCAGAAAGGACGCGAAACCGAAAATGGGCCGCGCGATTACCTGTATGTCGCCGATGGCTCGAATGGCCTGATTGTTCTGGATGTGACCGACCCGAACGATATCAGCCAGATTTGGCGTTTTGACAAAGCGTCTCAGGCCAACGATGTGCTACTTCAGGGAAATTTTGCCTATGTGGCAGATGGCAAAGATGGGCTGTATGCTCTCAAAATTCATGCCATGCCTCCTGAAAAAACGGATGAAGAAAACCCATTTTATTTACAGGTGGAAAAAGACGTGGAAGGTGAGGTTGGCCTGCGCCAACTTGCGCTGGGCGATAAGCAGGTTTTCGGAATCCGGGGGGAGGTTGATTTTGTTATCTATGATATTTCTTCACCCTGGGATACAGAACCCGGCAGGGCAGTTAAGTCACCCGCCCGTATTAATGATATGGCCACCCAATATGGCATTGTCTATTTTGCCTTGGAAGGCTACAACTTGGGGTGGATTAAAAATCCATCAGCGGCAACTGAAAAAATGGATAACGACCCTCAACCTCTGGCAGCGGAAGAGCTTGGGTTTAGCTATCAAACATTGGATGTGTATGGAATCTATGCCTATCTTGGCCGATTGAATAAAGGCATCGAAATGGTGGATATTTCTGACCTTGATGCCGTCCACACCGTATCGCAGGAAAAACAAAAAGACAACGAAGATGCCGATCTGGTGCGCGAGCCAACCACCATTACCTACGAGAAACAATATATTTTCGTGGGAGACGGTCGCAAGGGGCTGAATAGCGCCCGTATCAGCGCCAACCTGGAAGTGAAGCAAGTCGATCAGGAAGCCGGAGGTACGGGCCTCGCTGGCAGCGTTGAGGATGTAAAAGTCTTTTTTGTCGAAAATGATAAGGGGGAGGAAGAAGAATTTATTTATCTGGCAAGCTGCCAACAGGGGCTGCAAATTATCAAACCCGGCAAGAAAGAAGAAAAATATTTCATTGCCGATGATCTGGGGTGTGCGGTATCCATTGATAGGAGCGGCGATTTTCTATACGTGGCCTATCGGGATAAAGGTATTCGCAAATACAGTATTTCTGAGAGCTACGCCACACCAACGCCATTAGACGTATTCAGTACTGATGGGGCCACCATTGATGTTGCCGTTCGAGAGCGCTACGCCTTTGTTGCTAATGGCGAACCCGGGTTGCTAATTCTTGATCTGGAAGCGATCATGGCCGATCAGCAACGCGTGGCGAATATTGGTTTTGGCGAAGGCTCGAATGCCCAAGGTGTCTTTATCCTTGGTGATTATGCCTATGTGGCTGCCGGGGATAAGGGTTTACAAATTGTGCATATCGCCGATATCAATCATCCTGAGACGGTTGGCGATTACAATATTTCGACGAATGCCAGTGCCGTATTTGTGATTAAGCCCGAGGAACAAGACCGAATATTTGCCTATCTGGCAGGGGGTAAGGAAGAAGTTCCATCGGGGGTGTGGGTGATTGATGTCACCGACCCCCAAAAGCCAAAGGAAATCAGCCGGATTCC
>CALCSH010000116.1 GCA_937893815.1 uncultured Anaerolineae bacterium
ATCTGGTGGTTAGGTCTTATATTCTGGATCATTGGAACCATTTCGACGCTGTTTATTCGGCCTCGAGATACTCGTTGGTGGTTATTCGTTGGTTTCAATTATCTAACAGCAATCTGGTTGGTAGTGGGCAATTGGTCTCGTTGGCAGGTATGGGGAAATGCTGTATTTTTTGCATCGGTTCTGTGGTTGTGTATTCCCGTGTACTTGCATCTGCATTGGGTATTCCCGAAGCCGTTTCGGCAGATTCCACGCTGGCTTTTAGGGGGTGTTTACTCAGTTAGTTTGCTGCTTGCCTTTTCTGAATGGTTTCTCCTGTTGCCAAGAGGAATGTACTATTTTGGTTTCTTATTGGCCACAGGCGGGAGCGTTGTATCGTTAATGTTGCATTATCTATTACAGTCAACGCTTCGGCGCGATGTAGGGCTTCTTTTTGTGGCACTCGTTTTAGCTATTGCACCATCTATTATATTGGGTGTCTTGTATGTGTTCGGTACGATTCCAAATATTGGGGGTGGGAGTTTACTCGCCTTGCCCATCTTGCCAGTAGCCTACTTTTATTCCATTTATCGTCGTCGTTTCGGAGGTTTAGAAGCACGCGCAAATCGGATAATTGCGGCTTATGGGTTTTTCATTCTGATGGGCGTTGCCGTAGTGCTCATTACTGTTGTGCGACGTTGGCTCTTCCCATCTGATGACATGGTTATTGCAGGGTTAATAGTCGCATTAATTGTTCCCATTTCGACAGCGATTGGCTATCCTCGGTTTATTCGCTGGTTTGAATTTCATTTGTTGGGTATCAAATTGCCGCCAGAGCAACTTGTGAATATCTATGGCAATCGTATTACCAGAAGTTTGTCAAAGAAAAAACTTGGCTCTTTGATCCAGGATGAGTTGCTTCCCAGTTTATTGGTGCGCCAATCTGCGCTTATGCAAGTGGATCATGACAATAATCTAACGGCAATTTATGCCCACCATGTGGAGAACGATCAACTGCCCGGGTATCGTGAAATCCTGAAATGGATTGAGCTTGGGAATCGTTATCTGCATCCTTCAACTCATCAACATTTGCCGTGGGTGCGGCTGTGTTTGCCGTTGCAAGTAGAAAGTGAAGTGCGCGGTTTGTGGTTACTTGGCAGACGCGACCCTGATGACTATTACAGTCAAACTGAGATTGAGGTGTTAAAAACGATTGCAAACCAAACCGCCATCGCCCTGGTCAACATTGAGCAGGCCGAGCGCTTGAGCGCCCTCTATCAAGCCAACATTGAGCGACACGAACAAGAACGCACCAACCTGGCGCGGGATTTACATGACGATGTACTCAACCAGTTGGCGGCTTTTTCGATGCAGGTGGATCAGGAAATTGCTCCGGATGTCGAGGAAGGCTTTGCAACTATTACTACTCGCCTTCGGCAGATGATCAGCGGATTGCGACCCGCAATGCTCAGTTATGGCCTGGCTCCAGCGCTGGAAGAACTCGTCGATGAACTCTCTGTACGGTCTGAAAACAATGCCATACAGATCAATATCAATTCTTCGGGCGCCCGGTACGAATCGGGGGTAGAAACCCACTTATACCGCATTGTCCAGCAGGCTTGCGAAAACGCACTTCGTCACGCCCAGGCCAGAACCATCGAAATCTATGGTAGCTGTGATTCTGAGGAAGTGCAACTCACCATCGCAGACGCTGGCGTTGGATTCCCTAAACCGGATCATTTGGATTTCAAACAGCTACTGGCCGACAAGCATTACGGTGTCGCCGGGATGTTTGAGCGTGCCGAGATCATCGGGGCGGAATTGCGCATTGATTCTAAGCCAGGAGAAGGCACGAGAGTCAATTTATCGTGGAATTCCCCAACGCAGGCAGGTTGATCGAACACACGCGCCCAAATTAGTAGAACTTGCCATGACCGCTAACAACTCAAATTCCCAGATATCCGAAAAAGGCCTCAAAATGCTCTGGCAAGCCATTTATTGGGTGTCGTTTCCCTTTGGGATTCTTACTTTTGTGCTGCCTGTGTACGGCAAGGATTTGGGCGCTTCGGCGCTGGAGATCGGCGGATTCTATTCGGCGATGTTCGTCGTGCCGGTGATCGTGCGTCCTTTCTTGGGACGGGCATTGGATCGCTGGGGACGGCGGCCATTCTTGTTATTGGGGCTGGCCGGATATGCCCTGGCGATGATCGTCTTCAGTTTTGCGAGTACGGTGGCGCTGCTGACCGCGGCTCGCTTTGTACAGGGCCTGGGCACCGCATTTTTGTGGCTCTCGGCGACTACCATCGTGGCTGATCTGGCAGAAGACAGAAACCGCGGCCAGGAGTTTGGCAGCATCGATGAGGCGGCCAACCGTGGCGGCATTATCGGCACCGTGCTGGGTTTCACAGCCATTGGTTTTCTAAGTGCCATGGGGCTGCATTGGGAGCAGATGTGGTTGTACCTGTTTGCTTTCTATACCTTATTTGCACTGATCGGTTTGTGGCGCGGCTGGAAAGGGGTCCCTGAGACGCGTCCGGCGGCCTTGCACATTGCCGTGGAAAAACGCCCCTTCTCTGGGCAATTGCTGGCCCTGATGGGGATTGTATTGTTTACCGGCGCATCATCCGCGATGGTCTGGCCGCTGCTGGTTGTCTTTTTGCAAGATGTGCTTCAGGCTGAATTTTGGGTGATTGGTATCGCCTATCTCCCGGCAGCATTATTGAGCGCCTTTTTGCCCTCGCACACGGGACGCATATCTGACCGGCTGGGCCGTAAAACACCAATGATCGCCGGGTTGTTGATCAGCGCACTGGCTTCGGCGCTCCTACCGCATTTGCGCAGCGTGTTGGTGCTGACTATCCTGTGGGCGCTGGAGTCGATTGGCGTAATCGTCGCTGCGCCCGCAGAGCGCGCCTTTGTGGCCGATATTGCCGGTGAAGATGCGCGCGGCGCCAGTTATGGCTGGTATACCTTTGCCTATTTTCTGGGCGCTGTCTTAGGCCCGCTGGCCGGGGGCTGGCTGTATGACAATCTGGGCCACGCAGCGCCTTTCTATCTCAATGCTGGTGTGCTGCTTTTGGGCGGCATGCTGGTGCTGACGGTTTTGCGAGAAACGAATTCGGGCAATCAGGTAATTCGGTGAGTTGGACATAAACCCCTAATTGCCGAATTGCCTGATTGCCAAATCCCCATCCAACAAGGAGAACGCTATGTCATCTATCAGCCATCAAATGGCGCAATTTGCACTCAATTTAAAGTACGAAGAGATTCCGGCCGATGTTATCAAAGAAGCCAAGCGATTTCTGCTCGACAGTATCGGTTGTGCGCTGGCGGCAGTCAGGAATGAAGATATGCAGGCCATGTACCGTTTCACCGAGAAATTAGGCGGCAGCCCCGAAGCCACGCTGATTGGTACAGGCGCTAAAACCAACGCTCCCAATGCGGCGTTGATGAACTGTCTACTGACGCGTGCCCTGGATTATAACGACATCTATTGGGAGCAAGACCCCTCGCACCCATCTGACCTTATCGGGGCGGCGCTGGCGGCGGCGGAAGCCAACGGCAAAGATGGCCGTGAGGCGCTGCTGGCGATTGTGCTGGCTTACGAGTTTGAGATGCGCTGGTGCCACGCCGCCGAGCCCGGCGTGCGCGAGGTTGGCTGGCACCATGCCACGTTGACGCAGTTTGTCAGCCCGCTGGTGGCCGGACGCATGTACGATCTCGATTTGGATCAGATAGTGGCCGCGGTGGGCATCAGTGGCAGCAGTCATTTCACGCTGGGCGGGGTGGTGGCCGGGCACCTTACCAATATGAAGAACACCGCCGATCCGCTGGCTGCTCAGGCCGGCGTGATCGCGGCGATGATGGCGCGAGAGGGATACGAAGGCCCGGTGGAAGTGCTCGAGGGGAAAGAAGGTTTGTTCGAAGTCTTGAATAACGTAACCTGGCGACCCGATTGGCTGCTCAAGGATTTGGGCGAAGATTTCATGATCACGCGCTGCGGCTATAAGGCTTTCCCGACCGAGGCGCTGACTCACCAGCCGATCAGTGCCGCTCTGCAGGTTTGCCGCGAGAATAAGATCGCGGCTGAAGATGTAGCCCAAATTCTGGTTGAGACCACCACCCGCGGCGCCGATATTCTCTCTGATCCCAGCAAGTTTACCCCCAAGACCAAAGAGACAGCCGATCACTCGCTGCCCTATGTGATCGCGGCGGCGGTGGCCGATGGCAATGTGTTGCCAGACTCGTTCAGTGACGAAAAGTTGGGTGACCCGCGCATCTGGGATTTGCTCAGTAAAATTAAGGTGGTCGCCGATCCGGAAATCGATGCACTCTTCCCGCGGGTCAAGCGCGCCCGGGTGAGCGTCACCACCCTCGATGGTAGCACCTACACCGCTCAGGTGGACCACGCCAAAGGGTCGCCTGAGAATCCCCTCTCCGATGAAGAGATTATCGCCAAATTCCGCGCCAACGCCGAAGGCGTAATTTCCCCCCAGCGGCAAAATAAAATTATCCGGGATACCTGGGCTTTTGACGAGATCGCTGACCTGGGCGCGTATATGCGCCTGCTGGTTGCGGAGTAATTGAAAACCGGGTTTCTCGATGAAACCCGGTTTCTTTTTTACACGCTCAGAACCTCATAAACCCGCAGCGGCTTGCTTTTGCCTTTCGCCTGAACAGATTCGGCATCGACGACCTGAATATTGTGTCTGACCTGCTGATAGGCGGCATCACTGATCAAAATTTGATTAGCAGCCGAGTTTTCCTGGATGCGTTTGGCGGTATTGACGCTGTCGCCGATAGCGGTGTAATCGAGGCGTTTTTCCGTTCCAACCAGGCCCAACACTGCGTCCCCGTAGTGGATTCCTACGCCGAAGTCCAGGTGTGCCTCTGGGGGGAGTTCTGCGTGTAGGTTGCGGATAGCTTGGCGTATCCTCAGGGCCGCACGCACTGCTCGTAGGGTGTGATCGGGTTGGGGGATGGGGGCGTTGAACCAGACCATAATCGCATCGCCCATGAATTTATCAATGGTGCCTTCTTCGGCCAGTACGGCGTCAGCCGCGGCAGCAAGATACTGATTGAGGATGGAAACCAGTTCTTCAGGGGATGTGCGTTCGCTATAGCTGGTGAAACCGCGGATGTCGGCAAAAAGCGTCGTAATATGGACGCGCTCACCGCCCATACGAATTTTATCGGGGTCGAGTTGCTTGATGACTGCGGGCGAAACCATGCGCTCGAAGAGTCTGCGCTGGGCTTCAAGGCGTTTGTGCTCCGTAATATCATCCAGCACGATCGCTACCCCCTGGGTTGAACTTTGGGCATCTTTGAGCGGAGAAAAATTCAGACGCAAATTGACTACGCCGCGCTCTGGCAGCGAAGAATTAAACTCCATCCCAATAATGGTCTGGTCGAATTGCTGCACCAACCCTATCGGCTCACTCAAGAGGCTCGCCAATTCCGGCAGACAATCGTTGATGTCATTTTGCATCATACAGCCAGCTGTGCGGGCGAGAATATATTCAGCGGCGCGATTGCAAAGCGTAATTTTATTTTGAATATCCGTAGTGATCACGCCGCTGGCGATGGATGCAAAGACATTATCCATTAGATTTTTAAGCTCAGTGACTTCGGCCAGGGTTTGGCGCACCGATGCGAATAGTCGGGCATTTTCGATGGCCACCGCGGCCTGGTTGGCAAATGCGGCCAGTAGATCGCGATCGGTGTTGGAGAATAAGCCAGTGCGGATACGGTTATCGGCATAAATTACGCCGATCAGTTCATCTTTAACGGTTAGCGGAACACAAAGTATCGAGCGTAGATTATAGGCGATGATGCTGTCCTGCCCGCCAAAGCGCGGATCTTCGATGGCATTGGTGGTGACAATTGGTTGGCTCTCTTCAACGACGCGGTCAATCACCGTGCGGCTGATGGCGAAGTCGGCGTTTTGGATGGATTCCTGCTCCCAATTGCGAGCGACGCGCATTTGCAGTTCACCGTTATCGTTCCGCAACATCAGAAAACCGCGCTCGGCACCCGTTAGGCGGACGATGGTGTCCATCACGATGCGCAGCACTTCGGATAAATCTAGCGAAGAATTGATAATTTGTCCAATATCGGCCAGGGCGTGCAGGTCTTTGAGTTCATCTTCTTGTTTGGCAACCTGCTGGGAAATACGGTCGAGATGAATCGACATTCGAGTCAGGTTGGCGGCAGTCTGTCGGAAGATTTCATGGGGGCTGCTCTCCAAGGTTGTACACAAACGATCGAACTCTTCGTTAAACTGGCGCAACTGCTGGTGAGCTTGCATGGTGATGATGGTAGATTCATTGTTCATGGGTGCATCCATTCGGAAAAGAGAGTGTTTGTATTGGAGAATCCACCAGAAGGGTGTCAGGTTTCCCTGTTTTCGCTGTGATAATCTCTAGATAAAGTTTACCCTAAAAATGGTTGATCCCGTCATGGGTCTCTGGGAATCCCCGTGGAATTTCTCACGGCAGTTCCCAAAGAGCCCCCGTCATATTCCATCTCTGACTCCACTGAAAAAACTACCGTGCAGGTGTTCCCGCCGGAAT
>CALCSH010000117.1 GCA_937893815.1 uncultured Anaerolineae bacterium
GTGGTTTCATCGTTACAAAACCTTCATTTCCCATTGCTCACTTTATATGAAAAAAGAATTCTTGTTGAAACATGAATTGTATTTTGACACATCGCTGCGTTTAACAGGAGATTTTGACTGGATTATTCGCATCACCAACGAGTCGGTAAAAATAGGCTATGTTGATCAGGTTCTCTCGAAAGTTCGTTTTCATGCCGGGCAAGCCTCACAAATGAATACCCAGGCCATGAATGAAGAAGCCCGACAGGTGTATCGGCGTTATGGGGTTAATCAGGGGCTTGTGCGAATTGTGCTGTTTATTTTTCATTGGCTTACAGTTTTTCGGATTCTGTGGAATGAATTGGCGTCTGGTGGCTTGAGGGCCGTAGTGGCTATCATAATACCAAAATTTCAGCGAACCAAATTGTGAGATGCACACTTCCCGCTCGGTTTTTACTGTTTTTACCGCCACATACAACCGCGCCCACACGCTGCCGCGCGTGTATGCCGGGCTGTGTGCCCAGACGTATCAGAATTTTGAATGGCTGATTATGGATGATGGCTCAACCGATGGGACAGCCCGACTGGTAGAAACCTGGCAGCAAGAAGCCGGATTTTCCATCCGCTATTATTGGCAAGCCAATCGCGGCAAACATATCGCCCATAATGTGGCGCTCGAAAAGGCGCGCGGCGAATTTTTTGTAATTCTCGATTCGGACGATAGTGTTGTTCCTTCAGCCCTGGAGCGACTTCTGGCTCTGTGGGAATCCATCCCCGAGGAGCAGAAAAACCAATTTTGCGGCGCGGCAGCCCTGTGTAAGGATCAACACGACCAGATTGTCGGCAAAACATTGCCCAGCCCGGTGATGGATGCCAGCATTCTCGAGATGCGGTTCATTCACAAGCGCAGTCAAGAATTTTTTGGTTTTTACCGCACTGAGATTTTGAAGCAATTTCCCTTTCCTGTGATTGAGCAAGTGCGTTTTATCCCGGAGGGTTTGGTTTGGTCGCAAATCGGGCAGCATTACAAAATTCGTTATGCGAATGAGCCGTTGCGCATCTATCATACGGAAGAGAACGCATCCAGCCTGATGCGAGCCAATCCCTTGAGCCTGGCGGCCAGTCATTCAGTTTGGCATCAATTTACCCTAAATACCGAAATTTCGTGGTTTCGCTTTGAGCCGCGCTATTTTTTACTGTCTGCGGCCCACTACGCCCGTTTTTCATTGCATAATGGTATTGGATTGCTGGATCAGTTTAACGGTTTGACGAATTGCCCAGCGCGCCTGTTGTGGTTGCTGATATTCCCGGCTGGCGTCGCACTTTGTTTTCGAGACCGAATCAGGAATCGGCAATCAAAACATCAATGAACACGTTTCAGACAATTGCTATTTTCAGCCCTTGCCTGCAAATTGGCGGGGCCGAGCAGGTGGTGGTAAATCTGGCAAATGGTTTCTCTCGGCACGGAAAATCCGTTACATTGCTGTTAGCAAACGCCGATGGCCCTTTGCGCAGCAAATTAAACGCCAGTGTTAAAATCGTCGATTTTTTCCAAAGCGGCGTATTTGGCGCATTGAAACCACTGGCCCGTTTTTTACGTAATAACTCCCTCGATATTCTCTTTTCGGCCCAGAGTCATGCCAATATCATTGCACTACTGGCGCACAGGTTGGCTGGTGTTCAGTTGCCGATTGTAATTAGTGAACACACAACCATGTCGCTGCATTACGCCCTGGAGCCGGGTATCAAAAATCGTTTTGTCCCTAAACTGGCACGCCTGCTCTACCATCGAGCCGATGCTGTAGCCTGCATCTCTCAGGGCGTTGCTGACGACATTTTAGCAGTTACAAAAATTTCTCCTGAGCGGATCCATCGCATTTACAACCCTGTTTTGCCGCCTTTCACAGAATTGCAGCAAAAAATTGAAGCCCCCGTCGATCATCCGTGGTTCCGCCCGGAAGCTCCACCGGTTATCCTTGCCGTGGGACGCCTCACGGCGGCCAAAGATTATCCAACTTTGTTGCGGGCATTTGCCCAGGTGCGTCAGGAACGCAATGCGAATCTGCTCATTCTTGGAGATGGGGAAAAACGTACTGAACTGGAAAGTCTGATCAACGAATTGAGCTTGACTCATAGCGTTCAGCTGCCCGGTTTTGTCGAAAACCCTTACGCCTATATGTCGCGATGCTCGTTATTTGTGTTATCATCCGCCTGGGAAGGCCTTTCGAATGTACTTGTGGAAGCATTGGCCTGTGGCGCGCCGATTGTGAGTACAGATTGCAAGTATGGCCCAGCAGAAATCCTGGAAAATGGGCGGCACGGCGTCCTTGTCCCGGTGGGTGATGCCAGCGCATTGGCGGAGGCCATGCTCGCCAATATTAGCAAGCGCGCAGATACTGCCAGCTTGCGGCAGCGTGCATTAGATTTTTCGCTGGATACGATAACACAGCAATATCTTGATTTGTTCACTACGGTTTATTGCGAAGCGAATACCCCGTAGCTTGCTACGTGGGTTCCACGCTTGAGCAAAACCCGACCCGAAGGGGCAAAATTCCGTAATACCCCGTCCGCTTGCGGCGGGGATAGGAATTTTGAGGGTATTGTAAATTTATCGTGAGCGGGGTTTTATATTGGAGTATCTCAGGACTGTGCTGGGGAAAAAGGGAAGTAATGAGTATGTTTT
>CALCSH010000118.1 GCA_937893815.1 uncultured Anaerolineae bacterium
TCAAACCGGCTTTTTCCACTTCAATGGCTTCAGAAATATAGGCTTTCAAGATGGTTTCCATCTCTACTATTTCATCAACATCGGTGAACCGAATCTGGCGCGTCGCCTGAGTATTCTCCGTTTGTGAGACTAAAATATTCATGACATCCTTTAACAAGACACCTTTGAAAAACAACATTGCACAGTATTCTTTAAATCCATGAATTAAGACTATGCTGCTTTCCTCAAACGTGTAACAAGGTTTACCCCACTTAAAATCTTCGGTCAACTGGCAGTCAAGAATGATCGTTCTCAAGGTCTCAAATTCTTCCTGCCATTTTTTAGCTTTACCTATAAATACATCAACCTTAGGATTCGTAGTACTCATTTAGTAATATTCCTTTGTATGAAATTTTTGTTCAAAGCCGCCTGCTAGCAATTTCTGGCGAATACCACCTAACAGGGGCGTCATGGGCCGGGGCGACTTCGCCACGAAACATGTTTTGCTCGTTACAATTTATCGAAATCGCGCCGCCTACCCACGGACGTTAACCCGTTCACGTACAATTGGAGTTGGACAGCTATGAAACGCAACCTAAGCTCGCACCTGTTATTCGCCCGTGTATACGCCCCCAGGCCAGATCAACGTATTGCGTAATGAAATCTTCCGAGAAGTATCCAGCGTAATCGTCGCGCAATTGAAGATAGAACACGAAAAAAGCCGTTGCGAAATGTTTCATGCGTGCGACTTGGTAATTATCAAAGATCATCATATGATCTTTTCCAACGGACGAGATCATAGTCGAATCGGGCGTGCCAAGATGCTCAAAGATATATGCGGCTTCTAAATTATAGATATTGAGATCATCTTTGGTCGCGCCGATGATCGGCGCTCGAATACGCTCATCCGTCATCGGCTGCCACAGACCATCATCACTGATAGTAATTACTTTGCCCGCATGAGCTTCAAATTCACCCCATTTGACAGCCATGTCACAGATATACTCGATCCACCTTTCAGGTGGTGCCGTTTCCATGGTAGGGGCTTGGGCGCATTGGGCTGAATAAAATTTCGGATCAACACGTACACCGCTCAATGCAAGCGAATTGTAACCATCGAGAGAATACCCCATCACTCTGGCATGGTTAGTGTCAATCACACTTTCCAGACCACCAAGCGGATTCGATGCAAGTTGGTTTAGCGCGAAAACAATATCGAGGGGATAGTCGATCAACCATAAATTCCACCGGTCAGCCGAATCCATTTTACTGCTAACACCTGCCACGACGAATCCGTGAGAAGCGAGATTTGGAGCAAACATATTGCCCGTTTTAGTTGATGAAAAGATCAGCGGATAGGGCGCGCTGCCGATGTCAGGTACAGCGTCACGAGCGACGGTACCATTATAACCTTCGGGTCGCACAGCCGGATACCACAATTCAATAGAAACCTCACGATTGTCACGGCTGGTATCCTCAAACGTAAATCTGAGTTTGCCGGGGGAGTACGGGCCGAGTTCTGAGAGTGGGAGTAAAACTGGCTCCAGGCTGGCCTGTGGTAATGTTCCTGTCGCGGGGCACAAGCAACTAGCATAAACATTCCCAGAACAGATACCCATAAAACAGAAATTGAGTAAATATATGGGATTGACAATTTAGGTTTTATTTATCATCCTCAAAAGTATTGTAAACCGATTGTCATTGGAATTGACAGAACGCGGATGTAAGCCACCCACCGGTTTGCGTAACCTGCTCGCCGGATTTTCTTCTGAATGATTGTAAACCAGATCCCCTTTTAACCACAAATGTAGCGGTTATTACTCTATCAACCGCCACATCTGTTGGTGCACCTGGAGGGACTCGAACCCCCAACCTACTGATTCGAAGTCAGACGCTCTATCCATTGAGCTACAGGTGCATTGGAGCTATTATATCCCAGAAGAGCAGGTCGTCAATAAATCGGTCTCTGGGAATCCCCGTGGTAATTGTCCAGATTTAGGGGTATAGGGCGTGCGGAGCACGCCCTATACCCCTAAATCTGGGGTTTCTCACGGCAGTTCCTAAACACCCAATAAACCACTTTTAGAATTTGTGGCTACCGTGCGGTAAATTTCTGCTCAAACAATTCGGCGTTATAGGGTGCTTTGCGGTTGGGACAATCTTCTTTCGGACAAAGCTGGCAGGATGCGAAATTACTCTCTGTCTCGAAGCGAATCCCCGAGACCGTTTGGCCAGGGATCATCAATAGGCTATCTGTCAATTCCACACCGATCGCGCTTTGGGTGTCCCCCAGCATCTCGAAGAGCGGAATTTGTGCCTGTAGCGGCCAATCTTCCAGCGACCCGGGATTCATGGTAGCCGTATTCCCCAGACCGAATCGTTCTACCAAGTGCGCTTCAAGTGCCTTTCTCGCCGATTGCAGCGCCGCGCCATTGATCGCATCGGCGTAAAACTGCGCCAACATATCGCTGATCGAAAGCTGCCATTCATGAAGCTCTCGCCCACAAGTAGCGATATACAGAAAACAGCGATGAGTATTTTCCAGGTTCACCCGCAATATGCGGCTGGTCAGGGTATAGTCACCAATCACGATACTGTCTTCGGTTTTATCGTCGATATAGCCAATGCAATAGATCGCTTTCGGGCGGGCAATTGTACGGGCTTCGTCCAGCAGTTGGATCAATTCTTTTTCGCTGGAGCGCCCAGGGCGCACGCGTAACTTTTGTGCCAACTCATCATAATCGGGTTTAAACGGAATGGTGTCGAGTATCAATGTGTCCATAGTGGTATCGTGTGTGGTAAGGTTATTTTCTCGCAGTATAATAACAGCAACTTGACCCAGGAGCAACCATATGCCCAAGCCTCTATTCAATTGGACTCCAGAATTCTACGACCGCCTATCCGGGCGCTATGACAATCTGGCACGCATCTTTTTTTCAATGGGGGAAAAGGGCAAGCGCCGCTTGAGACAGAATATCCCCGCAGGCAACATCTTGGATATCGCCTGTGGATCAGGCAGGCTGCTGGCGGATTCCTTTCGGGTGGATCTGACCTGTTTTGGCGTGGACTCCTCCTGGGGCATGCTCAACCAAACCCGGCGCAAATCCCCGCGTATCGATTTGGTGCAGGCTAGCTTCAATGCCCTACCTTTTGCCTCGGAGTGTTTCACTACTGTCGTGGAGACAAACGCCGTTAGTGGTGTGGAACATGATGTCGGTCAGGTACTATCCGAGATGAAACGTGTTTGCCGCCTGGGGGGTGAAATCCGCATTGCCGATTACGCCAAAGCCCCCAAAGTGTCGGCCTGGCATCGCCTGATGGAATGGTTTGGCGAACTGTTCGGTGATTATGCTCATGATTATGCCGTAATACTGCGCTCCCTGGGATTTGAAATCACCGTGGAGCATTTAGGCTTTGATGGTATGTATCAATATGTGTGCGCCCGGAGAATACGATGAATATCTACTTTGCCTGTTCAATCACCGGCGGTCGGCGGGATGAAACCGTTTATCAACAATTCGTAGCGGCTCTGCTGGCTGCCGGGCACGAAGTCCCTACACAGCGCCTGGCTTCCCCCGAAGCTATGGCGGATGAAGCCTCACTTGGTCCGCAGGAGATCTATCGGCGCGATACTGCCTGGATTGATGGTTGCGATTTGCTACTCGCCGAAGTCAGCACGCCCTCACACGGGGTGGGCTATGAAATTGCGTATGCGCTGGGCCAAGGCAAGCGAGCGATCTGTATGCATCGTGCTGGAGTGAAGGTGTCGAAAATGATTACCGGGAACCCGGATACGAATCTGACCATTTTTGCGTATGCAACTCCCGATGAGGCCATGCTGTGGTTGGCAAAAACACTTGAATAGCCTGCGGCCTGACTTTGCCCAATAGGACTTACGCACTTGTACAAGAGAATGCCTGAAAATAGGGGTATGTGGGGGCTTCGCCCCCACATACCCCTATTTTCAGGATATTTTTTATCGAGTTGCGTAAGTCCTACCCAAATAATCCATCTGATGCACAACACACAAGAATTCGCCGTCAGAAATTTGCTTGGCGGCGAATTCTTATTTAGCGATCCAGTAGGTCGGCGTCGATATCGTTCTGGCGGAGCATTTCATTCACAATGAATATAAGGGACTGTTGCAGGAAATCGTCTTATTGTTGCGCATAGCCATCGTTGTTGGCATAAATCACCCAATCGGAACTGCCCGCGGCGAGAATCGACATACCTTGTTGGCTCAATTCGCCGAAGAGATGCCGCCCGACGCGGCTACCACCGCTGGGTGTGCTGTTCGTCCATATGTTTTGCCAACAGATAATCATTGAAGGGGGCCAATTGGTCGGCTTTGATCACTTTTTCATCGAATTTGTAATGGTCAAATGAAGATTGAACACCGCAGAGAACGCAGAGAGCGCTGAGTTATAAATTTTTTCCTCTGCGTTCTCCGCGCTCTCAGCGGTGTAAATTTGCTTGAGTTTTGTTCAAGCTATTGTTGACCACAACACTTTTTCCTCGAATTCTTGCCAAAAATTCATTGACCGTTGCGCTCATCGCCGCCCAGGTTGGGCCGTTTTCGTAATGGTTGCGCGCCGTCAGGCTCGTCTCGAGTAGCAGGTTGCGGTCGTCGAGGAGTGCTTGAATATGCCAGGCCAGTGCATCCGCATCGTGGGGTTCAATCAGATAGCCGTTTTCACCGTGGCGGATGGTTTCTCGGGCAGCCCCGGCGGTGGTGGCGATGGCGGGCAAGCCAAAGGCCATCCCTTCCAGGTAAACTATTCCGAAGCCCTCATAGGTGGAGGGAACAACCAGCAAGTCGTGTTCGCTCAGGTAGTGAGGTAGTTGGTTGGCATCTAGCGCCGGGATCATTTTCACGGGAATTGTTTCGCTGAGTTTGGCGCTCAACGCCTGAATATAGCGGGCGTATCTGGGTTCAGGCTGCTGGCTGCCGATCAGCGTGATCTGCACATTGGGTGAGTCCAACATGGAGCAGGCTTGCAAGAGCAAGTGCGGTTGTTTGCGGCGCGTGATGCTCCCCAGGAAGAGAATCCGCAACGGGCCGCGCAGCCCCACCCGGAGCTTGATCTGTTCGTCGTTGAGCGATATCTTCAGGCGATCCCCACCAGGGTAGGCGAGCACATGAGGGGGGAGCGGTTCTACAAATTTCGCCACGCTCAACTTCGTCGTTTGACTATTGAAGATGAATCCATCCACGTTTTGCAGATAATGCTGCTCCACCCGGCGGTAGAGTGGCCGGAGCGCGGCGGGGTGCTGTTCGCTGGCACGCAGGTGATGGACGAGCGCCAAAATTGGGTATGAAATCGTGCCGCGCAGCCGCCGGTTGATGCGCCACAGGGAGGGGTGGCAGAGTTCATCCTGAAGTAGGACGTCTACGTTGAGATGGCGCAGCCGGTGGAATAACGCATGAGAGAAGTTTTCGCCCAGATGAGCGGTGTAGGTTCGCCACGGCAGCGAGACGATCTCGACCGTGTGGCCGCAGGCGCGCAGATCGTTGACCAGAAAGCGATCATAAATATATCCGCCGCTGACTGTCTCCAGGCTGCCGTAGATCACTAAGCCTATTTTCATTCTACATCTCTGCACGATAACTTATCACGCAGACACGAATTTTTCTCGCCCTTTTCTTTGTGGCTTCGTGCCTTTGTGGTTTCAATCGTATCGTGCTTATATTTCCATGCGGTAGGAAGCCCAGGCGATTTCGTTTTCCCACAGCTGGATTGTGACGGCGCTTAACGTGCTGGCTACGATACGCCCGGCGAGGGCATGGCACAGGATGCGCGAGAAATGCTCAATCGAAGGATTTATCCCGGTGAAGGCAGGCATTTGGTTGAGAGTCTGATCGCGATATTCGGCAATCAGGGCGTCGAGATTGGCCTCGATATCCACGATGTCAACCAAATAACCGTGCGAATCGAGTGCGCTACCATGCAACTGCACTTCGATGAAATAGTGGTGGGAATGCAGATCGTTCTCTGGCCCCCAATCCCCGCCAATCAGGTAATGCTGGGCGATGAAATCGCGTTTGACGGCTACAGTGTGCATTGCTGGCGCTCCTTAAGGATAATCTACTATAACCTGAATCGTTCGCTGAGGATTCTCGTCCAAGAGGCGGTAGGCAGATGCGGCCGCGCTCAGTGGCAGCCGCTGCGTGATAAAACGCTTCGGACGAATTTCGGCGAGCATCTTCAGGGTGGTGGCAAAGCGGCGGGTTTTATCCCAGCGCCCTTGAAGGTGAGGGGCAACCGTGCTGACCTGGCTGCTGATGATTTGAATGCGGTTGCGATGAAAGGCACCACCCAAATTTATAGCGGCCTGTTTTTCGCCGTACCACGACCCAACTACGATGCGGCTATCAAAACCGGATAACGAAATGGCCGTATTCAGCGCATCCGGCGCGCCGCTTAGCTCAAAGATCAAATCGGCGTAGGGATGGGCGGAAGACCGCCAATCGATCAGCAAAGTAGCGATGGTATCAGGATGGACGGGACGCGCCCCCAAAGCTGCGGAGGCCTCCCGGCGATT
>CALCSH010000119.1 GCA_937893815.1 uncultured Anaerolineae bacterium
CCATATATTCCGGCGGGAACACCTGCACGGTAGTTTTTTCAGTGGAGTCATAGATGCGAAAGCATTTGATCTGTCTACTACACCTGTTACGTTGGAGATTGCAGAACACCCCGCTACAATCAGCGTCCAGATCGCCGTCTACGCAGATAGTGTAGCGAAGTTGGGCGAAACATCCTACTGTAATGATGTCAGTCAGACGGTTAATCCACAGTCGGTTTGGCAAGCCATCCGCGGAACAATCACGGTCACGGCTTCGACCAGGACACAACCCGAACCCTGTTCTGGCTAACCCTACCAAGTTACCGTGCTGATAGAGAAGGCAACTTTTACTTTGGGTGCTGAATCGATATTCCTCCCGTCACTACAATTTAAAGACGTGACGGTAGGTTGGTGTCCTGGGTAATTACTTCGAATTGCCAACCCATTATCATTCGTTGATTAAAGCAAAAGACCCCGGAAAATCCTACTTTCCTGGGGTCTTTTTTTGTTATCGAACCTACACCATTACTTCGTCAGGCAATCGCATGACCTCATTGGCTTTGACGATTTCATCGGGAACATCAAAAACCAGATCTGCGCCAACCATCTGCTGGACGTATTTCTTGATCGAGACATCCCAATATTTCTTGGTAACATAATAAACACGCGCGCCACCTAATTCATGCTGGTATTCTGGCCAGGGGTAGCTGGGCTGAGCCATGCCCACGCCCCAGCGCTTCCAGCCATTATAACTCTCATAGGTAGCCCACCATTCTTCATTGCCAAGAATTTCGAAGCCGTAATACGCTTTGGCATAATACATGATGGCGCCAACTCGCAGGCCGCGCATCAGAGCCATGGTGTGTAAACTGATGTTAATTTCTTTGCTCATCAAACGACCATTTGCAAAACCAGCCAATTGACCATCGACAATGCCAACCAACACATAGGGGTCCTTCAGTCGTTTGCGGTACCAGCCAGCCAACTCCGCATATACGCGAGCGCCAACGACATCATAGAAATCGTTTTTGGCTTGCATTACTTTCATGATGTATTCCATCATCATCGGGGCTTCTTCAATTTTAGCCTCGCGGATATACAAACTGCGGCCATCTTTCAGTTGGATTGTCGCACCGGGCCAGGGGGCAATATCCATCGGCACACCTTGCAAAATCGGTTCAATTTCTTCCACATCAAATGTGATTTGTTTTTGAGATACTTCACAGGGGGTTTCGAGACGCATGATATTTTTCCTTTAATTATGAGGTTGAATAAAATTATTGACATACCCATACGGTCCAGGCAATACCTCCACATAGAAATTGTATGCCTGGTTTTTAATTAAACTATTCTAACAGTGCTGCGCTCAGTTTATTCAAACTTTCCACATGGCTGGGATCAACGGCGTCACCATGTTTGGTCTTAGGCATGGTGGCCTTCTTGGCCATCAGCTCTTCATACCGGTCGTCATCAACGAAAGCCACGCAACGTCCGATACTCGCCTCACCATCGACAAATCGCCAGGGGAAAAAGCCGATCTGGGCGCGCTGGTTGAGCAGCAAGTCGATATCACCACCCAGGCATTCCGCATGAATGATTCCGTGGGGGAACATTTCAATATGCATCAACTGGTACTTGCTATCATCGAAGAATTCTGCCAAGGGCTTGCCAAATTTCTTCTGAAATACTTTTTCAGCTTCCTTGGCCTGACGGGGCATCCAGTTTCGAACAATCGTATTCATGGGGTGATCGGCGCTGCCACAATCGACACCAATCCAGCGCAGTTTCTTGGCTTTGGCCCACTCGGCAAATTCGCGATCGGGGCCAGGATGCTTGACCATATAGCGAATCTCATCGGCGGTGTTATGATCCCACCCAAAATGGTGATAGCCGGTATGAATAATGAGAATATCGCCTTCTTTGACTTCGACACGTTCCTCGACCATCTTGCTGGTATAAACATCATAGTCACCAGCCACATCGCTGAGGTCAACGATAACACCGTCGTTTACCAAGAAATCCATATCTAATTGGGCCATATCTTTGCCCGGCGTAAAGAAGTGGATTTCGCCATCCAGGTGGGTGCCCAAATGGTTCGAGTGGGTTACGAGTTGGCCATTCGCGCCATTAGGGGCCAGTCGTTTGAAGTATTTAACCTGCAGGGGTTCATAGGTCGGCCAGGGTGGGGTGCCTATGCCTAAAGGAATCGTAAAATCAATTACTTTCATTCGAACATCTCCTTAATATATAGTTGGATTCTTTTCAGCCACTACCAAGAAACTAGAAAACCGGGATTCAGGAAGCGTGCTCCGTTTGCACAGTTTTCTGTAAATCTCACAGAACGACTTTAGCCAAGAGCTACTGTTGGATTTATCGGCATTAAACTAACATGCCCGTTAATAGCGCCAACACTACACCGCCAGCAATAACACTACCTAATTGGCCTGCTGTGTTGGCACCCATAGCATGCATCAATAGGAAATTTTCGAAATCATATTCCTGGCCGACACGCTGAACTACGCGGGCAGACATTGGAAACGCGCTGATGCCTGCGGCCCCAATCAGAGGATTAAATTTTCCACCAGAAAGCAGATAGAGCAACTTGCCAAACAGTACACCACCAGCCATATCCAGCACAAAGGCGAATAACCCCAAAGCCAGGATATAAAAGGTCTCCACACGGATAAAGGCCGCGCCGGTCATCGTAGAGCCGATCGACAGCCCCAAGAAAATTGTGGTGACGTTGGCTATCTCATTTTGGGCTGCATTACTTAATCGGTCTACAACACCCGATTCACGCAGTAAGTTGCCGAACATGATCGTGGCAATCAGAGGCGAAGCCACCGGCGCGATCAGAGACACAAAAATTGTCACGATAATCGGAAAGAGAACCCGGGTGGTTTTCGAGACTTTGTGCTCGGAATACGGCATTCGTACTTTTCGCTCGGCATCCGTCGTCAATAACCGCATTATGGGGGGTTGGATGATGGGAACCAAAGACATATAACTATAAGCGGCCACCGTGATCGGTGCCAACATATCCGGTGCTAGCCTGGCGGCTACAAAGATTGCCGTAGGGCCATCCATCGTGCCGATCACACTGATCGAACCGGCCTGTTTTAGATCAAACCCGAGCGCCAAAGCCAGAAGCAGTGTGGCAAAGATGCCAATATGACCCGCAGCTCCCAAGAAAGCCATCTTCGGGTTTTCAAGCAGTGGGCCGAAATCAGTCATCGCTCCCAGGCCAATGAAGAGTAGTAAAGGGAATAACTCTGTCTCGATCCCAATGCGATAGAGAACTCCCAGTAGGCCATGTTCACCAGAAATGCCCGTAAGCGGCAAGTTGGTCAGGATAGCGCCAAAACCAATGGGCAATAACAACATGGGTTCATAATCTTTGGCAATTCCCAAATAGATTAACACGCCCCCAGCAATAATCATTACGATCATTTTCCAGGTCAGGAATGTTGGCGCTATGAAGAGTTGAAGTACACTTTCTAGATCCATGATCGCCTCATTCCAATGTGATTAGTACTTCGCCATAGGATACAGCCTGACTGCGGGTCACTTCCACGGTAGCAATGACGCCATCCCGTGGAGCCCTGATCGCATTCTTCATCTTCATCGCTTCAAGCGAGCATAATTCTTGTCCTCTATTCACCCGATCCCCTGGCTTCACCAGGATATCAATGATGTCTCCTGGCAGGGGCGCAATAATTACGTTGGATCCTGCAGTCTCCGGAGCCGGGGAGGGGCTGGTAACCATCGGAGTTGATTTACCAGTGGACGCAGCCATACCCTGAATTTCAGGAGATTGTTGATCAACGGTATCCTGGATAGTTACTTCAAACCGCTGTTCGCCTATTGTGGCAATGATTGGCCGCATTCCCAAATCACCAACTTCCACTGAAAATTCTTGTTCCCCTACAACAACTCGTACCTGGTGATGTTTTGAACTCATTAGCTATTTTACCCTTTCCCGTTTGATAACAATCACAGGCTTATCTCGAAATGTGTGCCGGATTCGATAACCGCCCGGTGGTTGCTCGAGGACTTTGCCCAGGTTACTGTTTTGTCCTTGACGCACAAGGAGATGACTCACTGCCACCGCGACAGCAACCGCAGATGCTGGCGATTCTGAAGATGATCCAAGAGATGCTTTGTCAACACTCTTTTCAAATAGGCTGTTCTCTTGAGGCGCGCTTGATTTTTCCTTAAACACCTTTCCCATAAAACCAACCACAAGGGCAAGCGCGCCCAAAGCTAAAAACAGTACCAGCATCCCCACACCCAGTATAAACAATCCCTGAGCTATATTATCCAAAATAGTGCCTCCTCAAGGAATGATCAGAGTGGAATATTGCCATGTTTCTTGGCTGGTGAACTGACTTTTTTATCCCGCAGCAACTCCAGAGTAGCGATCAGTCGCGGTCTTGTTTCAGATGGGACGATGATATCATCCACGTGGCCGCTGGCTGCCGCAGAATAAGGCTTCGAGAATTTTTCCTTGAACTCAGATATGAATTCTTGCCGAACCTCTTCGGGATTCTCAACCTCTTTGAGTTGTTTTGTGTACAGAATATTCACAGCACCATCGGCACCCATGACGGCAATTTCTGCAGTCGGCCAGGCATAGACCATATCTGTGCGGATATATTTGCTACTCATCACAATATAGGCACCGCCATACGCTTTGCGTGTGATCACTGCAATCTTGGGAACCGTAGCTTCTGAGTAAGCATATACAATCTTCGCGCCATGGCGGATAATGCCACCATGTTCTTGCTTGACACCTGGCATGAAGCCTGGCGTATCGACAAGGGTGATAATTGGGAAATTGAACGCATCGCTAAAACGAATAAAGCGAGCGATTTTGTCCGATGCGTCAATATCCAACACTCCGGCCATCGCCATGGGTTGGTTCGCAATGACGGCAACCGCCTGCCCATGCAGGCGAGCGAACCCGACCAACGCGTTCGGTGCAAAGTTTGCGTGCACTGGCATAAAACTTCCCCGATCAAAGATCATTTCGATTGCACTGCGCATATCATAAGCTTGTGCTGGATCGGTTGGCACCAAGGTGTTCAGGTTGATATCTTGCCGGGAGGGGTCATCCTCTGGGGAGATCGATGGGGGGGATTCTGCATTGTTGAGTGGGAGGTAGCTAATCAATTTCCGGGTGATTGCCAGCGTGTCAGCTTCAGATTTGGTGGCGAAATGCGCCACACCACTAATGGTGCTGTGAACCCCGGCACCTCCCAATGATTCCAGGTCAACTTGTTCACGCGTAACGGTTTCGATGACCTTGGGGCCAGTGATGAACATATGGCTGGTGCCCTCCGTCATAATCACGAAATCCGTCAGGCCAGGGGAATACACCGAGCCGCCAGCGCATGGCCCCACCATCACACTTATTTGAGGGATAACGCCACTGGCCTGGGTATTGCGCCAAAACAACTCCGAGTAGGCTGCCAGACTGTATACCCCTTCTTGAATGCGGGCGCCAACAGAATCCATGATACCGATCACCGGTACGCCAGAATCCAAGGCTAAATCAAGGATTTTTGCCACTTTTTGGCCTTGCACTTCCGAGAAAGAGCCACCTAAAACTGTGAAGTCTTGGGAGTAAACACAAACCATACGACCATCGATCTTGCCAAACCCCACCACCACACTATCACCGGGAGTTTGAGTTGATTCCATACCAAAATCACTATGCCTATGGGTCCAATAGGCATCCACTTCTCGGAAACTGCCTTCGTCAAGCAATTGCAGGATGCGCTCACGGGCAGATTGTTTACCCTTGTTGTGTTGGGCATCAATCCGTTTTTGTCCGCCACCCATACTAATTTGCTGGCGCGTTTCTTCCAATTCAGAAATTAGAGATTGGTGTTCGTCTGTCAAAATTGCCTCCCCCGGGAGCTAGATTTATTCATCATAGTATATTCCCTTCACAAATATAGGCAGAGATCATGCCAGAATATTTTATTCTTCGAGTGTCTGACATGTCAACTAACATAAATCACATTTATCTCTACAAATGAAAGGGGGCATCTTGTGGAAAAATGCCCCAACATTTATCAGCTTTTTATATATGGCAATCCGAGCGCATCAGGTTTTGCGGCTCCCCATCGGGTTCTAAACCATTTGGTTGACATGAGCATCAAAACCCCGACGGTAATGATAAAGGGAACTGTTCGCCAAATATATCTGGACATCAGACCGGGGAGAACCAATTGTGGGTTGAGCGAGAGTTGCCACAGGGTGCCAAAAAGAATCGACCCGGCAAGCAGAATATATGGATTCCACATCGAGAAGAATACCAGCGCGAGGGCAATAAATCCCCAACCCATGAGGAAATTATTGCTCCAGACCGGGTTGTAATCCAGAGAGTAAATCGCTCCTGCAAAACCCATCATCATTCCACTTGTGATGACACTCAGATAACGAGTTCTGGTAACATTTATCCCTGAAACTTCCGCAACCGAAGGGTTTTCTCCCACTGATCGTATCTTCAGCCCTAAACTCGTCTTAGAAAGAACAAACCAAGCGATGACAATCAGCGCTACGCCGACAAAAAAGAATGGGGAAAGACCAAAGATATCGGGGATTCGTTCCATTCCTAATGGGCCTGTGTAGGGATATCCGATATAAGCTGTAAGACCAAACCCGAGGATCCAGATGCCCATACCATTCACAACCTGATCACTTCCCAGCGTTATCGAGAAGAACCCATGCAGCAAGCCAATCAGGCCGCCAATGACAATTCCCGCCAAGAAACCGAGCAAATAGCTCCCGGTGGATTGTGCAACCATGAATCCCAGGGTAGCGCCAAAAAGCATCACTCCTTCAATACCAACATTCAGAATTCCCGATCGTTGTCCTAAAAGTTCGCTGAGAGCAGCAATCGTAAAAATCGTCGATGCATCCAGACTTCTAACAAAGAATTCCCACATTTCATTTCTCCTTCTCTGTTTTCACAAATACGATCTTATAACGATAAAAGAACTGAAAAGCAACTAGCGTTATCATGAGAACTCCGAGCAAGGCATAATCAATGCCGAAGCCTAGTTTGAGCTTTCCTTGGGCAAACCTACCTCCGTTGGTCAACCCCCCAAAGAGGAGCGCTATCGGAATCGCCGCTAATGGATTCCCCTGGGAAATCAATCCACAGATGATCCCATAGAAAGCCAGGTCGCCAAATTCTCCATAGTTCTTGGTAATTTTATAAACGCCGGGAACCGCGGCGAAATAATGGTATCCCGCCAAACCCGCAATAAGGCCGCCTAAGCTAAACACCATAACTGGTATCTTGGATGGGCTGATCCCAGCATATTTGGCCGCAATCGGATTTTTGCCATAAACCTTGATCTGATAGCCAAGTTTTGTTTTGGCAAACAAAAACCACAGCAGCACACCCAATCCCAAGGCAATGAAGACGGTAAAGGGAATGCCCTTTATCAGTGGCGCAAACAAGTATTCCGATAACTTGAAGCCTTCCCCTTCTCCACTGGAGCCCATAAAGAGGCCACCCTCTTTGATCATACGAGCAACCACCCAGAAAGTGATGAAGTTGATCATCATGGTCACTACGATCTCGTTGGTATTGAATTTGCCTTTCAAAAAGCCTGCAATTGCTCCGCTCGCTGCACTACCCACTATTGCTGCAACGATCATCAATGGGATAACAAATCCTGGTGAAAGCGTTAACCCTTGAGAGCCTTTCCCGCCGAAGGCAAAAGCAACGGCAAAAGCAGATAGCATTCCAGCATACAGTTGTCCTGCCATGCCAATATTCCAAAGGCCAGCCCTCATGGGGATGATAAAAGCGTAGGTACACAGCAAAAGGAATATAAAGCGATTGATCGTCAACGGTAGACCAAATGAACTTAGGAATGCAAAGGAAAAAATCTCTTTATATCCGGTTAACGGGTCGACTCCAGCTTGAACGAAAACAAAGCTGAACACTACCAGGGCAAAGAGAATCGCAAAGGTCGATATCGCTGTTGCCTCCCAACCGCGTAATGCCACTCTTTTTTCGAGTTTTATTTCGTAGCTACCAAGTTTCATATCTCATCCACCTTCGGTTTCAAGCCTGCCATCATCGCTCCCACGACCTCTCTTCTTGCCTCCCCTCCAGGGATGATGCCCATAAACTTACCTTCATACATCGGCGCCACTCTATCACTCAATGATAAGACTTCATCAAGATCCTCAGAAATGAGAAGAATACCAGCGCGCTCCTTCTTGGCCTCCATCAGTTTGTTTTGGACAAACTCTGATGCCCCAACATCCAGACCTTGAGTGGGTAAATTCGCAATCAACAAGCGCGGTTTGCGTGATAATACGCGTGCCAGGATAAGTTTTTGGAGGTTGCCCCCAGATAAACTTTTTGCCGTGGTATCTGGACTCGGCGCTGCTATATCGTACTCGGCAATCATTTCTTCCGTTAGTTTTCTTATTTTCTTATAATCCACTACCCCACCTTTGGCATATTTTTTGTCGAAATAGTAATTCATAGCTACATTTTCAACGAGAGAAAAATCACCGATTGAACCTACATCGACACGCTCCGAGGGGATATACCCTATACCTTTCAGCCATCTTTCCAAACTTGAGTTATGCAAAATATTGATATCATCGAAAAGCAGCGTGCCCCCCTCTGCATCTCGCAATCCGGCAAGCACCTCTGCTAATACCTGCTGCCCGTTCCCAGAAACACCTGCAATTCCGAAGATTTCACCTTCATGGACAGAAAAAGACACACCCTTCAAAGCCAATACCCCTTTGTCGTTGAGTGCAGACAGATTCTCTACCTGGAGAATAGGCTTTCCCTTTTCCACTTCTACCCGTTCCATCCTGAAGATGACTTCTCTCCCGACCATCTCCCTGGCTAGGCTCTTTTCTGTTGTGTCTTTGGTCTCCAAACGAGCCGTTACTTTCCCGCGCCTGAGAACCGTCACCCGTTCGCTAACTTCCAAAACGATGGGAAGTTTATGCGTAATGAAGGGGACGATCGCGAGTTCATCATTGGTCATGATTTGGATCGACTCGAGGAGTCTCTTCGTTTCAGGAGGAGCGAGGGCCGATGTTGGTTCATCCAGGATGAGGATTTTGGCACCGCGATACAAGGCTTTAAGGATCTCTACAACTTGCTTTTCTCCCTCTGATAGCTGCCAAACTTTCGCTTTGAGATCAATCTTGAAGCCATATTTGTCGCACAATTCGGTAATTTCTTTACCGGCTCTCTTTAAGTTTAAGACATTCCCCGCCCTGGGGTGCCCAAGGATGATGTTTTCGATCACCGAATGAGCGGGAATTAATTTTCGGTTTTGATGGACCATTCCGATACCATGCTCTATGGCATCCAGTGGTGATTTGAAATTGACCTTCTCCCCATAAAGGTAGATCTCGCCTTCGTCAGGCTGGTACAGCCCGAACAAGATATTCATCAATGTAGTTTTCCCAGCACCGTTCTCTCCGAGGATGGCGTGGATCTCGCCTGCCTTGATCTCGAAATTGATCTGATCATTGGCGAGAACCCCAGGAAATCTCTTCGTGATACCCTTGGCCTCTAATACCGTATCGCCGCGCTTTATGCTTTCCAGGAGCATTTTTTTCTACCTGTTTTTCATTCTAGATAATCTGATTGAATTCACTGAAAAATCAAACTGTGGAGCAGATCAGTGTAGCACATTCATTACCCGAAAGGCTCCATTTTAAAAACAACTGATGGTAAATATGAGGCCCCCTCCGCCCGGGTTTCCCCGGCAGAATGGGGCCTCAAGTGAACGATTAGCGTAAACTAACTCTCATCAATTCCATGATGGAAATCAGCTTACTCCAGGATAACCATACCTTGCAGGTCGAAGTTGAACTGACCTAGCAGCCATTCGGCTGTGGGAACTACCCCAGCCGCCTTGACTTCTGTACCAGCATCCGGAATCGGAGTGCTTTCCAGAGCCAGGCCGGTGCCGTTGCTGACAAAGGCATGCTCGGTGAATGGATCCCATTCGCCAGCCATCATCTGCGTTCGGCGCTGATCTACAAGGTCAACGATCTCTTGCGGGATCATCGGCAGGGCCGCGGGGCTTATGGCCTCAATACCAACTTTTCCATCATTCATGATGTCAACAGTCAGTTCTTCGGTGCCATCAGCCAGAGTCATGGTGGATTCCATACCTAGGTATAGAACCGTTTCGGGTTTCTCGCCTGCCAAGATGGATTGGATGATCTGGTCGTAGAGAACTTCCCAGCGAGTGTCAAAGGACACAGCCACGGTATCCGTATTGGACCAGCCATATTCACCGACAATGTCCATATCTTTACCCACGAACCAGATGCCCTTTTCGGTAGCAACATCCAGCGGGGAACCGGAGTCGGTTTGTTGGGTGATGACATCAACATGGTACTGATCCACCAAAGTAGATGCGATATCGCGCTCTTCCTGAGGTAGGTACCAGTCGCCAGAGTACTTGACGTAAACAGTAATGTCTTTACCAAGCAGTTCCGCCGCATCCATCACACCCAGGTAGAAGCCAGCTGTACGCCGGATCACCTGAATGTTCGGGTACGCCGATACGATGCCGATATTGCCCGTTTCCGTCAACGCGCCTGCGATCAGCCCTTCCAGGTATAACGCCTGGTATTGGCGGGGGAAGATTCGCAAGAAATTATCTCTTGTGGTCAGATCGCTGGCAACGATGGAGATGAAATTAACATCCGGGTATTTATCAGCAATTTCCAACAAAGGCATGCCCATGAATTCTGCGTTACCGACAACGATATCGGCGCCTTCAGAAATCAACTCTTCAGCGAAGGGAACAGAAAGATCTGGACCAACTTCTTCACGGTAAACGTAATCGACATTGGGATATTTTTCAGCGATTCGTTCACCCGCTCGGTTGTGCGCTCCAGACCAAGTGGTGCCTTCGATGATGCTGAAATGCTCAATGGCCAGGGTGAGTTCTTGCATGTCGGCTTCGGCAGCGGGGGCTTCTTCAGCCGGAGCAGCGGCAGGCAGAGTGGCGATTTCACCG
>CALCSH010000120.1 GCA_937893815.1 uncultured Anaerolineae bacterium
GCGGCGTCGCTGGCCCCATCGGTGAGGAAGATATGCTCCGGGTTGGCGCTCAGCTCGCCGGTATGACCATCGCGCTGGTCAATGAATTTGGCAATCGCCTCACGGATGAAGGCAAACCCCTTACTCTCCGTATAGGCGCCCATGCCAACGCCAGTTTTAGCGAGAATTTCTTCGCTGATCGAAAGCACATACTCCGATATGAAATCCGAATCTTTCAAAGTACTTATGGGGGATTCTTCGAATAACTCTTTGATCTGACGTTCGCGCGCAATTTTTGAGGGTTCCTCCACCAAACTGAGTACCTGACGGTAATAGGTCAGCGGCGACTGCCCTAATGCTTGCGGATTACCAATATTACAGGGGATGATATTTTGCCCCTGTTGTTGCATTGTCGCGGCGCGCTGTGGAATTGGCCCGCGCACAGCGTATTCCATCTCAAGGATATTGCGATTGACGATAACCGGTGGTTGTGACGTACTCATAAAAAAGACTCCTCATCGAAAGCGAATGGTTTCACAGGCATAAGTATACTTGATGCAATGATGTATTGTCGCCAGCATTCAACCCTGAAAATTCATCAGATTTACATACCGTCTTCACAGGATTTGCACATCCATGCGATATGCTGTACTTTGGTGCGTTATAATCAACCATTAACAAACCTTCAACTTTCTAACATGTAAACTTTCAACCCCCTGCCATGCCCAAAATTCTGATTATCGAAGACGAACCCGAACTGGTCAAAGTGCTGCGCTCCTATTTGGAAAAATCCAACTTTGAAGTGATTAGCGCTTACCGCGGCGATAGCGGCCTGACGGCCTGGGAGCAGCAGAAGCCCGATCTGGTGCTGCTTGACCTCAACTTGCCCGGCATGGACGGCCTGGATGTGGCGCGCGAAATTCGTCGTAAAGCGGATACGCCCATCATTATGCTGACCGCCCGCGTCGAAGAGATGGATCAACTCATCGGGCTGGAGTTGGGCGCCGATGATTACATCACCAAACCCTACTCGCCGCGTTTGGTGGTCGCCAAGGTTCGGGCAGTGCTGCGCCGCTCGGCAATAGAACCCACCCCGAGCCAGGTGTTGAACGTCGCCGATTTGGAGATTGATCTCGATGCGCATACCATTCATCAGGCCGGAAATCCCATCGAACTGACCCCCACCGAATTTGATCTACTGGCGGCCCTGGCTGCCCAACCGGGACGCGCCTTCTCGCGTATGCAATTGCTCGAAGCTTCGCAGGGCGCGGCCTACGAAGGCTACGAACGCACCATCGATGCCCATATCAAAAACCTGCGCGCTAAGCTGGAACCCGACCCCAAAACCCCTCGCTATATCGAAACAGTCTTCGGGGTGGGGTATCGTTTTTCGCGAAAGGAGCAGGAAGTAGGAAGTAGGAAGTAACACACCTGCTCCCTACTCCTTACTCCCTACTTCATCCCCCTGCCATGCGACTGCGCCTCATTCTCTCCTACGCCCTCGTAATTCTCATCACCTCGCTCAGCCTGGTGGTGATTGTGCGCATGAATACCGCTGAGGCCGTGCGCAATTTTATGTTTCGCGGCGGGGCAGCGGGAGTCACTCCATTGGTGGATGAACTCGAAAGCTATTATCAGGAATTTGGTAGCTGGCAGGGAGTCGACAAAATCATCAGCACTACGCAGCATGGCAGCAATGGCCGCGGCGCTGGGAGCGGGCAACAAGGCGCCGGGAACAATTCCAGCGGCAGTAACCAGAGTCAGCGGTTGCGCTTGCTGGATCCTAACGGCACAGTGGTCTTCGATACCGATGGCACCTGGGCCAATGAAACCGCCACCAACGATGAAATGCAGCGTGCAATCCCATTGCATCACAACAATCAGACCATTGGCTATTTACTGACCGACGGAGGGGCACAGTTCACAACAGATAATGAAACCCAGCTCGTTGAGCAGCTCAACCGCGCCGCACTCATAGCGGCTTTGATCGCAGGCGGCGCAGCCCTGTTGCTGGCTCTGTTGCTGGCGCATAGTCTGTTGCGCCCGGTGGGTGATCTCACCCACGCCGCCGCCGAAATGGCTGATGGCGATTTAAGTCAGCGCGTGGAATTGCAGGGCGCTGGTGAATGGGTCACCCTGGGGCAGGCGTTTAATCATATGGCATTCTCGCTCGAACAAGCCGAAGATCGCCGCCGTTCCCTCACCGCCGACATTGCCCATGAACTGCGCACCCCGCTGGCCGTGCAGCGCGCCCACCTAGAAGCCTTGCAAGACGGCATCTATGATCTGACACAGGAAAACTTGCTGCCCATCGAGGCGCAAACGCATATTCTCACCCGTTTGGTGGATGATTTAAGAACCCTGGCTCTGGCGGATTCTGGTCAATTGGCTATGGAATGTGTCCCGGTGGATTTCTCTGCCCTGGTCGAGCGTGTGGTGAATCGTTTCCAGCCACAGGCGAGCGCGCAGCAAAGCGAGTTAGTGCTTGCCATCGCGGCGGATTCCGTGAATCTCTCCGTTGACCCGCAGCGGATTGAGCAAATACTCAATAATTTACTGAGCAATGCCCTGCGCTACGCCGCCGGGGGCAGCATCCGCGTGAGATTGGCACACACCCCCGAGCGAGTAACGCTTAGTGTTCATGATAGTGGCGCTGGCATTCCCGAAGAGGCACTACCGCAGCTCTTCGATCGCTTCTTCAAGGCCGATAAATCCCGTCGTAGCCAGTATGGCTCCACCGGGCTGGGGCTTTCGATTGCCCGTAAGCTGGCCCAGGCTCATGGCGGCGATTTAACAGCCGCTAATCATCCGCAAGGTGGAGCATTATTCACATTGGAATTGCCGCTTTAGGGGTACAATATGGGACGTATGTCATTATTTATAGCAAACTGGAGTGCAATACATGTTCCCTTTCAAAGTCATAATATCTGATAAATTAGATACCCGCGGCGTAGAAATTTTACAAGCCGCGGCAGATGTAACTAATCAACCCGGCATTACTTCCGAAGAATTACTGCAGGTCATCGGTGAGTACGATGCCCTGGTCGTACGCGGCCGCACCAAAGTCACTGCGGCGGTGATTGCGGCTGGCAAAAACCTGAAAGTCGTCGGGCGCGCCGGTGTCGGCGTTGATAATATTGATCTCGCCGCCGCGCAATCGGGCGGTGTCTTGGTGGTTAACTCGCCCACGGCGACCTCAATTGCTGTAGCCGAACATGCTCTGGCGATGATGCTGGCTTTGGTGCGCCATTTGCCACGCGCCGACCATGCCATGAAATCGGGCCGTTGGGAAAAGAAAATTCTGATGGGCACTGAATTATCCGGTAAAACTTTGGGCGTGATCGGCCTGGGGAATATTGGCGCCGCCGTTGCACAACGCGCCGCCGCCTTCGGTATGCAAATTCTGGCCTTTGACCCGGTGTTCTCGGATGAACAGATTCAACAACGCGGTGCAGAACCGGTACAACTCTCGGAGATATATGCCCGCTGCGAGATCATCACCCTGCATGTGCCACTGACACCTCAAACCCGAAACCTGATCAATGGGCAAGTATTTGCGCAGATGAAGCGCGGCGTGAAATTAGTTTGCACTGCCCGCGGTGGCATTATTGATGAGACCGCGCTGCTCTCGGCATTGGAAACAGGCCAGGTAGCCGGGGCTGCACTGGATGTTTTTGCCGAAGAACCCCCCGGATTGACGGCATTGGTGGCGCACCCGCAGGTGATCGCCGCACCGCACCTCGGCGCGCAGACGGAGGAAGCTCAAACCCGCGCGGCGATGGACATCGCCGGTGAAATTCTGGCCGCACTAAAAGGTGAACCCCTGCGCTGGAAAATTGTATAAAAGGTACTCGCGTTACCACAAACGGGAAATTTTATAAAAGTGCTTAGGAATTCGGTAATCAGGGTGGCTCATGGCAGTTTCCTGATTGCCCAATCTCTAATCACCTGATTACCTGATTACCACCACATAAGGAGCCTTCATGGAGAAAAAGTTAGCAAAATTCAAGCAGGATGTTGCGGAAATATTCGATATCTACGCTGCCGCAATGCTGCTCGAATGGGATCAGCAAGTCAATATGCCGCCGGGGGGCGCAGAGCAGCGCGGTAACCAGATGGCAACGTTGCAGGGTCTTGTACACTCGAAAACCACTTCCAAGAAATTTGGCAAGCGTCTTGAAAAACTCAGCCAATACGCCGAAGAACTAGATCCCGATTCAGACGATGCGCGTCTGATTCAAGTTACCCAACGCTTTTATGATACCTACGCCAAAGTATCACCGGAATATACGGCGAAATTCTACAAAACCGTGGCAATGGCCTACACTGCCTGGGAAGAAGCCCGCGCCGAATCTGATTTTGCAAAATTTCAACCCCATCTAGAAGAAATCGTTGATCTACGCCGCCAGTACGCCGAGTTTTTTGCGCCTTACGAACATGTCTATGATCCGCTATTGGATGTGTATGAACCCGATATGAAAACCGCCGAAGTGCAGGCGATTTTCGACACACTACGCCCCCAACAGGTGGAACTGCTCAAAGCGATAGCGGCACGCCCACAGGTCGACTCGTCGTTTTTGCATCTGGAATATGACGAGCAAAAACAATGGGATTTTGGCGTTGAAATCATCACGAAATACGGCTACGACTGGAAGCGCGGTCGCCAGGATAAATCGGCGCACCCCTTCACAACCGGCTTCAGCGTCAATGATGTGCGCATCACCACCCGTGTGGACAAAAACTATCTCCCCTCGGCGCTGTTTGGCACGCTGCATGAATGCGGGCATGCGCTCTACGGCATGGGTCATAACCCGGTTTATGAACGCACCCCACTGGTCAATGGTGCTTCGATGGCGGTACACGAATCGCAATCGCGCACGTATGAGAATCTAGTTGGGCGTTCCATGCCTTTCTGGGAGCATTTTTACCCGCGCCTGCAGGAGCTTTTCCCCGCGCAATTGGGCAATGTGAACCTGGGTACGTTCTACAAAGGCATTAACTATGTAGAACCTTCTCTGGTGCGCGTAGAAGCCGACGAAGCCACCTACAATCTGCATATTATGCTGCGCCTGGAGTTGGAAATTGCCTTGATGGAAGGCTCATTGGCAGTCAAGGATTTGCCCGAAGCCTGGAACAGTCGTATGGAAGAATATCTCGGTATCACACCGCCCAATGATGCCCAGGGAGTATTGCAAGATGTGCACTGGTCGAGTGGCTATTTTGGCTATTTCCCCACGTATGCTTTAGGGAATCTGGTGTCGACACAGTTGTGGGAAAAACTCAGCCAGGAAATGCCCGATATTGATGACCAAATGCGCCGTGGCGAATTTGCCAACCTCACCGAGTGGATGCGTTCCAATATCCATGTGCATGGCAAAAAATACAAACCCCAGGAATTAGTGCAACGCGTCACCGGCTCAAAGATTGACCCCGCACCGTATATGCGCTATCTCACCACGAAATACAGCGATATTTACGGTTTGTAAAAAGGTAGGGGGACTTGGTAAATCTACCCTACCTGCAGAAAAACAGCCTCGGCGGAATTTTTCCGGGGCTGTTTTTTATTGACGCATCATTGATGCGTAGCATTCCCCCTGTGGGGAGAGACATCTCCAGTTCCACTTTGAAATTCTTCTTCATGGTAGAATCTTTTTCATTGGGATTAAATTCCTCTACCTCTTCAAAACCATGGGTCTCTGAGATTTCGCACGGTAAAGCCCAGATTTGGGGGTGTGGCGGGTGTTTCACACCCGCCACACCCCCAAATCTGGGAACATCCACGCAAAGTCTCAAAGAGCCAAAACTATTTGCAGTATCTAAATTATTTGAGGTTGACTCTATGGCACGTATCCTTTTTGTCGATGACGATCAACTGACCCTCGAAACCTATGAGAAAATAGTTTCTTATTTTGGACATCAAGCTGTTTTGGCCGATTGCGGGATGAGTGCTTTAGAAATGGCGCGCCAAAAATCGGTCGATTTGATTATTATCGATCGCCAACTGCCAGATATGGATGGCTTTGAATTGCTCAAACGATTGCGGGCCAGTGAGACTGTGCTGAAAATTCCCATGATCATGGTTTCAGCCAGCCATGACATTTTCACCGAGCGAGCGCTTTCTTCTGGTGCATTGGCTTACTACTCGAAGCCGTTACTGACCAACCAGCTTCTTGGGATCATCGAAGAATATACAACGAGTTAGTTATGCTCCGAAACCTGTTGCTGGTGTTTGCTGTATTGTTGATATTGAGTGCTTGTCAAGTGGGGGGGCCATCGTCACTGCCTACGTTAATCCCCAAGGAGTACTTGCCCACGGTCATCGCTCTGACGGCCGAAGCGCTGCCCACGCTCACCCCGCCCCCCACGCAGGAAGTGCCCCAGCCGACGCTGACTTTTACACCCACGGTCGAAATTCCAACGCTGGCTGTAGAAACCTCCCTTCCAGATGTTGTGATTCAAATTCCTGAAGCCGCTATTCAAATTGTCCGGCCTGGACCGCTTTCGAAAATTGTATCGCCAACGCTGCTATCGATTTATGTGATTCCGGGCGCAGAAAGGCGCGCCACAGCTGAATTGTGGGGCGAAGATGGCCGCCTGATTTATCGCCAGATATTTACCTTCATCACCGTCAACAAACATGCTCAAATATATAAAGAAATCGGTTTTGAAACCGCGGGTGTGGCTGAAACCGGACGGCTGGTTGTGCGCTCATTGGATGAATATGGGCGGGTGATCGCATTATCTTCTGTGCCACTTATGCTAATGGCCTCCGGCGAAGAAGATATATTCTTTATCAATGATGTGATGACTCCGATATTAATCCAATATCCATTGGAAAATGTATTGGTACAGGGGAATAGCCTGAGTGTCTCTGGGCTGGCTCGCACAGGGAATGACGAGCCTCTGCTGGTAGAACTGATTGCTGCCGATGGGCGCGTGCTTGGCTCGCGGCTGGCTGGCTTTAGCTCCTTTGAAGCGGGTGCACACAATCCTTTTAGCGTTGATGTTCCTTTTGGGGTGGACGCGCCAACCTGGACGCGGGTGACCGTCTCCGAGCGCAGTGGGGATGAAATCTCCCCGTTGAATATCTCCTCGTTGGAAGTTTTGCTCAGTCCGTAGTATCCAGGCTTGACAAATTAGACAAACCCGGTAGAATTTACATCAAGTTTTTCATAAAAATTAGGCAGGCGCTCAGGCTTTGGCCTGCACCGACTTGTTGACCTTATCGAGATCAAAATCGCAGCCCACAAAGCTGTGTTGGAGTATTATCATGATTCAATATTGCATCTGTATGGGGCGGGGTTCGTAGCACTACTCTCCTCGTCACAGAAATACAACGTATCGTACGACCAATAGACTGACGAAGGGTAGTTGCGACCCCCGCAAGCTGAAAGTTTTTAACTTTACAGCAGCGAGTCCGCTGCCCTTTTCTTATTGTCTTTTGGTCGTTTTCTTTAATAATTGGGGGGTCTCTGAGATTTCGCACGGTAAAGCCCAGATTTGGGGGTGTGGCGGGTGTTTCACACCCGCCACACCCCCAAATCTGGGAACCTCCACGCAAAGTCTCAAAGAGCCATAATTGGTAACTGGTCACCTCCGAAGAGAATGCGTTTACCTGAACAGTTACAGTAATAGGAGTAGTTATGACCGCACAGGTCGCTATGTACGAAAAACAAATATCACCCGTTGATGTAGATGCATACCCCGATATGGCAGGTATGGCATTGATCAAAGCTGTGGGCCACACCCCGCTGTTGCCCTTGCGCCGTGTCGCCAGTCACCTTTCACTGGATGTGAAAATCTATGCCAAAGCGGAGTGGTTCAACCCCGGCGGATCGGTGAAAGATCGCCCGGCGTTTAATATCATCCGCACGGCGCTTTTCGATGGGCGTTTGCTGCCCGGCATGCGCTTGCTCGACTCAACTTCGGGCAATATGGGGATTGCCTATGCCACCTTTGGCGCGGCGCTGGATATTAAAGTTACACTGGCGATGCCCGATAACGCCAGCCCGGAGCGAGTGGCAATTCTGAGGGCGCTGGGCGCTGAAGTTGTCTTCACCGACCCGCTAGAAGGCTCCGACGGGGCAATTCGTGTGGCGCGCCAAATGGTCGTTGAGCGTCCGCATGTGTATTACTATGCCAATCAATATGATAACCCCGCCAATTGGCAGGCGCATTATCACAGCACCGGCCCCGAAATTGTCGAACAAACCTCGGGTGCAGTAACCCACTTTGTGGCCGGGTTGGGAACATCCGGCACCCTTACGGGAGTATCACACTACCTGAGGGAGTATAATCCCCACATCCAGATCATCGCCGCTCAGCCTGATTCTGCTTTCCACGGACTCGAGGGACTTAAGCATATGCCAACGGCGATCAAGCCGGGCATATTTGATCCCGCCTTGCCCGATCGCACGCTGGAAATTCCCACCGAAGCAGCGCACGAGATGGTGCGTAGGCTGGCGCGCGAGGAAGGCTATTTTGTAGGCATATCATCCGGTGCGGCGGCAGTAGCGGCTTTGCAAATTGCCGAGCAACTCGACTCCGGCGTAGTGGTGACTGTTTTCCCCGATGCGGGATACAAGTATCTGAGTGATGAAGCACTTTGGAAGAATTAGTACGTTGGCAGGTTTGAACGATCCAACTTGCTAACCTGCCAATAGGAGTAACGAATGCTAGAGATTGCAAATGATTTATTGGATCAAATTCATACTCATTTGGAGGCTGCCCATCCCGAAGAGGGTGCCGGTTTTTTACTGGGGCGTGCGGACGCGGCCCGGCGCGTGGTGACGGCCATTTTAGCTTTGCCCAACGCCGGTGTGGATTCTGCCCGCCATAACCGTTACCTGCTGACCCCCAAAGATATGCTGCGGGCTGAAGACGAAGCCGAGCGTCTGGGGCTGGATATGATTGGTGTTTTCCACTCGCATCCCGACTGCCCCAACCTACCCTCCGAATTCGATCGCGATTGGGCCATGCCCTGGTTCTCTTACATCATCACCCGCGTCGATGCCGGACATGCGGTTAGTTCGCGCTCCTGGCGATTGAGTGATGATCGCGCCAAGTTTGACGAAGAAGAATTACAAATAATATCGTTGGCAAGTTAGCAAGTTTGAACGTTGAGATGTTCTAACCTGCCAACCTGTAAACCCAAATAAGGAAAAACCATGCCCGTACTAAAACTCCCCACCCCCCTGCGCCCCTATGCGGACGGACAAAGTGCTATTGAAGTGCAAGGCCAGAATATCGCCGAAGCCCTGAATGACTTGATCCGCCAGTATCCCTCGCTGCAAAAGCATCTCTTTTCCGATGCCGGGACCCTGCGTCCCTTTGTGAACCTGTTCCTCGGTGAAGAGGATGTGCGCCACATGCAAGGCGTCGAAACTGAACTCAAAGCTGATGACGTGCTGCGAATCATCCCATCCATCGCGGGCGGGATTAACGGTTGAAAGTTGAAAGTTGAAGGTTGAAGGTTGAAAGTTTTATTAACTTCCCACCTTCCACCTTCCACAAAAAAATGTTACCTACACTCTCACATGACGAAATTTTACGCTACTCGCGGCATCTGCTGATTCCTGAGGTTGGGCTAGAAGGGCAGCAGAAGCTCAAAGCTGCTTCTGTACTCGTGATTGGAACGGGCGGCCTGGGTTCGCCGGTGGCTTTATATTTGGCCGCCGCTGGAATTGGGCGGATCGGCCTTGTCGATTATGATGTGGTCGATTTTTCCAACTTACAGCGCCAGGTGATTCACGGTGAATCGACGCTTGGTAAATTAAAGGTCGAATCGGCGCGCCAGCGCATGCTGGATATCAACCCTGATATTCAGGTAGATGTTTACAATGAGATGTTTACCTCTGAGAACGCTTTCCGTATAGCCGATCCGTATGACATTATCATCGACGGCACCGATAATTTCCCCACGCGCTACCTGACCAACGATCTGTGCGTGCTGACTGGCAAGCCCAATGTTTACGGTTCGATCTACCGCTTCGACGGGCAGGCCAGTGTTTTCAACGCCGGAGATGACAGCCCCTGCTACCGCTGCCTGTTCCCGGAGCCGCCTCCCCCCGGCCTGGTTCCTTCCTGCGCCGAGGGCGGCGTATTGGGCATTTTGCCCGGCACCATCGGTACGATTCAGGCTACCGAAGCCATCAAGCTCATTTTGGGCATCGGCGAATCGCTCAGTGGCAAACTGCTGCTCTACAGTGCCCTCGATATGAGCTTTGATTTTGTGAAACTGCGCAAGAATCCCAATTGCAAGGTTTGCGGCGAACATCCCGAAGTCACAACGTTGATCGATTACGAGCAATTTTGCGGCATGCCCGCCAACGATCACGATTCGGGTTCTGCTGGCGATGAGTGGGATATTTCGGCCACCGAGTTGAAAGCGCGTCTCGACGCGGGCGATGCGCTGCATCTGATTGATGTGCGCGAACCGCATGAATTGGCGATCTCGCGTATCCCTGGGGCTGATCTGATTCCCCTGGGCCAATTGGCCGCCCGCATGCATGAACTCAACAGCGCCGACGAGATTGTGCTCTTCTGCAAAATTGGCACACGCTCGGTGCGTGCTTTGGAAGTCCTCGCCAGCGCCGGATTCCGCAAAATCAAGAATTTAGATGGCGGCATCAATGCCTGGGCCGAGGAAGTTGATCCGAGTTTGCCTATATACTGACCTTGGTCCATTATCAAGTTGGCAGGTTGAAACGTTCAAACTTGACAACTTGCCAACCTGTCAACTTGTCAACCCGAATGAACCAAATTTCCATCGAAACCACCCTCGCGAACCTGCCTCTCGGCGACATACGCTATTTCGAATCGATTGGTTCGACGAATGATGAAGCGGCGCGCTGGGCTGCTGAGGGCGCCGCTGATTGTTCGCTGGTGATAGCCGATGAACAAACCGCCGGACGCGGGCGCGGCGCTCGCAGGTGGTTCACCCCACCGGGAGCCGCACTGGCCTTCAGCCTGATACTGCGCCCCAATTTGCGGTCTGGCGAAATGCCGATTGCGCGGTTTAC
>CALCSH010000121.1 GCA_937893815.1 uncultured Anaerolineae bacterium
ATTTTGGATATTTCAGCCACCCAACTCCCCAACGGGGGCGCCTATCATCAGTATCAACCGCTGACGAAACGCGGCAACAACGCGGTTGGCGGCGATTTTAACGACGATCCGCTGTGGCTGGTGCTGGCGGTGGCGGCCTATCTCAAAGAGACTGGCGATTGGGGTATTCTCGATGAGCCGGTGCCGTATGACAACCTGCCGGGTAGTGAAGAATCGCTTTACGGTCATTTGCGGCGTGCTATGCACTACACGTTACATCGGCTGGGGCCAAATCAATTGCCCCTGATCGGCCGCGCCGACTGGAACGATTGCCTGAACTTGAACTGTTTCTCCGATGAGCCGGGCCAGTCTTTCCAGACGACGACCAACAAAGAAGGCAAAATCGCCGAGAGCGTTTTCATCGCCGGTTTATTTGTGTTAGCCGCCCAGGAGATGATTCCGATTGCCAGTCGCACAGGACACGAGATTGATGCCCAGGCGCTACATGCTGCCACCCAGGCCATGCAAGCCGCCGTGTGGGCCGCGGGCTGGGATGGTGCCTGGTTCCGTCGGGCGTATGATGCGTATGGCAAGCCGGTGGGATCACAGGAAAACGAAGAAGGCCAAATCTATATCGAGCCGCAGGGTATGTGCGTGATGGCAGGTTTGGGGGTCGAAGATGGACGCGCCCAACAGGCGCTCGATTCGGTAGCCAGCCGTCTGGCGACTCCGCACGGTCTGGTGCTACACCAACCGGCTTATACGCGTTACTACCTGAATCTGGGCGAGATTTCGTCGTACCCCCCCGGTTATAAAGAGAACGCCGGGATTTTCTGCCACAACAATCCTTGGGTGATGATCGCCGAAACGCGCATTGGCCGCGGCGATCGGGCGCACGATTACTATCTGCGCATTAATCCCTCGGCGCGCGAAGCCATCAGCGATGTGCATAAATCTGAGCCGTATGTCTACGCTCAGATGATCGCCGGACGCGATGCGCCCACCCACGGCGAGGCCAAAAACTCGTGGCTGACGGGTACCGCCGCCTGGAATTATGTCGCCATCACCCAATGGATTTTGGGCATCCGCCCAACCTTTGACGGCCTGCAAATCGCGCCGGTCATACCGTCCAAGTGGGAGCGTTTCACGGCGACGCGTCTGTTCCGCGGTGTGAGCTACGAGATCACAGTCGAGCGCCGCGGGCCGGGGAATGAAGTCCGGTTGATCGTAAACAGACAGCCCATAGAAGGCAATATTATTCCACTGCCTGCGGAGGGGACACAAACCATGCAAATTCGGGTTGAATTGAAATGAGCGATGATCGCATGGTTGAGAAGATAACGATGTTCGAAGAAACGAAAATGGGTATTCTATTGATCAATGATGCCAACTGGCAGCGCATACCTAACATCAGGTTGTTTCAGGAAGCGATGGAAGACAATGCCGTTCACAAATGAATTGAAGACGTTTTGGCAAGCTCTTGAAAACGAATTATTTGAAGATATTTTGCCCTTCCACATTGCGCACATGATCGATGTGGAGCAGGGTGGATTCTATGGCGCGATTCGCAACGACCTTGAGATTTCCCACGCCGCCGATAAAGGCGTGATCCAGTGCAGCCGCATTTTGTGGACGTATGCTCACGCCTATGGTTTGTTTGGCCTGGAAGCGCACCTGCAGCTTGCCCGCTATGCCTACGCTTATCTTATCGAGTATTTTTGGGATCCGCAGCATGGTGGCCTGTATTGGTTTCTAGGATGTGATGGCGTGCCAAAAGATACCGGAAAATTGATCTACGCTCAGGTATATGGCATTTATGCTCTGGCAGAGTACTATCGGTCTTGTGGGGTAGTTGCCAGTCTGGAAACTGCTAAAAAATTATGGGTCTCTGAGATTTCGCAAGGTAAAGCCCAGATTTGGGGGTGTGGC
>CALCSH010000122.1 GCA_937893815.1 uncultured Anaerolineae bacterium
CAAATCGTCAGGGTGATTGCGATCAAAGCAACCCACCGAAGGGAATTTGTTCCTGCTCGTTGTGGGTACACCCCGAATGTTGCGCCTGTGGCACGATATCGGAGCAAAGCGAGGATGGTTGGCTGGAAGCTGCTTTCGAGGACCGCATCAGCGGAATGGAGGTATAGCTATGTGTTTGTTGCATCCCCAAATCCCTGCGCCGCAGGTAACGGAAAATACATTCCTGGTTTTTCATCGGCAGGAACGCTTTTTGCCGATGACCAACGAACCATTTACACACGCCTTAGTTGGCTGGCCGGATCGCTACCATTTGGTAGCGATCGTGGAGGCTGACGAGTCGTATGCTGCCAAAGCCCTGGCCGACAAGCTGGCTAACGTCTGGGGAAAAACCAATCACGGGCGTAAACCCTGGCAAGAGAACGAGGGCGTGATCGCCTTGCAATCTCCGGCCACTTCTACCGGACCCGGCGATGTGGTTTTGTCGCTCGAAGATCATTCCTGGTGGGTTGTTACCACCATCGGATACCAGTCTTTTGAGTTACCCGAAGGAGCGCAGCATGAGCTATGCCACTGAACACCGGCGCATGAAACCGGTTATGGACAAAGCCCGCGAATTGGACATCGCCACCAACCCCGACCCCGAGGCAGTCTTCGAGGCGGGTAGTGGCGGCTTCCAAATCTGGTGTACACCGAATGACCACCCCGATGGCTGGGATGGCGTTCCCATGATTGCGGGAGCATTCAGTAAACCCTGTTCGTATGTCGCTTCGGTTGGCTGGGGTTGGGATGAAGATCGCATCACACATCTTCTTGTCTCGACCATGCCCTATGACCTCGGCGATCATCTCGATAAGGGGCGCTACTCGCTCCATAACCGCCCTGAGGATATAGCCTGGGCAACGGACAAAACCCGCTGGTTATTCCAGCAGGCGCATGTCCAGATGCCGCCTGTCAAAATCCAGGAAGGCTAACTATTCCCGTTATCTGTCCGTTCACCCTGTCCCGTACCAGGAAGTTTCTTTCTCTGGCGCGGGTATGGGAATACGCGCCAGATCAACGGAGTAAAGCCATGAAACTGCACTATCTACCCGTTCAGGATCGCCCTGTTCGGAGAGTAGCCGAAGCCCCCACAGCTTGCAACACAATCGAACTGCTGGCTGCCCTGGTTGGCGGCCCGCGGCAAATTGAAATTGCTGAGGATTTGCTGAAACATTTTGGGTCTTTGCGAAATATCAAAGGCGCTTCTGCGCGAGAAATCGCAAAAGTCATCAAGGGTGTAGGCCAACAAACCGCCGCCCGCCTGATCTCTGCATTGGAATTGGGTAGACGATTAGCAACTGATATTGAAGAACTAAAACCCAGCATCATGCAGCCTCAGGACATCGCCGATCTGGTGATGTACGAGATGAGCGCATTGGAACAGGAGGAACTTCGGGTAATGCTTGTTGATACTAAAAGCCGCCTGATCGACATCATAATGCTCTATCGAGGCTCAAAAAATAGCGCGATCATCAAAACGGGTGAAGTTTTCAAGGAAGCCATCCGTCAAAATGCCAGTGGAATCATTCTGATTCACAATCACCCCACGGGCGACCCCACGCCATCACCTGATGATGCTGGGATGACGAGGGCCATTGTAGAAGCAGGAAAACTGCTCGATATTGATGTGCTAGATCACCTGGTCATTGGCCGCGGTCGCTGGGTTTCTCTCAAACAGCGCGGCCTGGGCTTTAGTTAAACACCTTCCAACCCGTCCGCACCGGAAATCAATCCCCGGTGTGGTGCGGAAAAGCGCCGGGGGAAATCGAGGTACGTCACACCATGACAATAGCAGCCACAACTGCGGTAGTGGCACAAGAGCGAAACTGGCGGCCTGAGTCGCTCGATGAGTTTATCGGGCAAGACAATATCAGGCAAAGACTTGCCATTATGCTCAATTCAATTGTTGTTCGCAACGATGTTCTTGAACACTTGTGTTTCTATGGGCCTCCGGGCCTGGGGAAAACCACCGTTGCCAAGATCATTGCGAATGCTTTGGGTAGCAGACTGCACGAAATTGCGGCTCCATCGCTCAGTTCGATTGCCGATTTGGGCGACAAGTTGAGCGACTTGAGTTTGCGGGATGTTTTGTTTTTGGACGAGATACACGCGCTCCGCACGGATGTTGCAGAAAGTCTTTATTCAGCAATGGAAGATTTCAGGGCAACGATTGTGTTCAAAATTGATCGCGAAACCCGCATCAAGACGATCCCAATACCACCCTTCACGCTGATTGGCGCTACAACGAATTTCGGAAAGCTGCCAGCCCCACTCCGGGCGCGCTTTGGACAAACCTTTGAGTTTGAATATTACACGGCAGCCCAACTCCGAGAAATCGTCAGGCGTTCCACCCATCTATCCGGCAACCTGATAACTCAGGACGCTATGGAGATGATCGCTGCGCGGTCGCGGGGTACGCCTCGCAACGCAAATCGATTGTTGCGCCGGTGCGTTGATCTGGCTATCTACCGCAAGAATTTCATCCAGGAGGGTGAAACTGACTGCTTTATAGATAGACCCGTTGCCCATGAAGCGATGTATCTGGAAAAGTTGGACCCTCTCGGCCTGAACGCGGAGGATCGGCGTGTTTTGTACGCTCTCCACCACAAAATGGCCGGTCGTCCAGGCAGCTTAGGCCGAATTGCGAACAACGCTCAAGTCGATATTGACAAGCTGGAAAGGGATATTGAACCCTGGCTTATTCGCGCGGGCCTGATGGTCCAAACGGATATTGGCCGGTCAATCACCCGCCAGGGCGCCCGACATATTTTGTCGCTCGTTGACCAGATGGTTGCGGATAACGAGATACGAACATGAGCAACTACGACAAAGGCGCTCGTCTGGAACGTATCGCTAAAAAGCGGCTTGAAGCACGCGGTTATACCGTGGTTCGCTCTGCTGGCTCAAAAGGCGCGGTTGATCTGGTGGCCTGGAATGCAAAGCATACGCTGCTAATCCAGGTCAAATCTAACGGTCAAGTAACGCCCAACGATACAAAAAAACTCCTGGCTTTCCCAATACCCGCACGACAGGTATATCGGGAAATGTGGGAGTACAACCGTGGAAACTGGCTTATAGCCAGACTCAAATAAGCATGAAATGACAGACGAGGGTAACGCTCTCGTCTGTCCCCTTTCTTCTGATCTTGGCGGGAGCGGTTTACGGACAATTCCCGCGAGTGTCTGAAGGCTGGGTACTCGGCCCCTTGTTCATTTTGCCCCGTATGGCATCAATTTCTATCCTGATGCGATACGGCGCATCAGGGATAACGGAGGTAAGCATGTTCAAAACTGGCGATGTTTTTAAACCTGCACGAACAGGATTTCAGGGATTGATTTGCGAAATGTCCCCCACCACTCGCAACCCTGAATACATCCCCGTTGAGGATTGCCTGAACTGTGCCTTGCAAGGCGCACCCTGTAGAATGGGCAGCCCCGCGGTTCTCCACGGAATTGCCACCAATATGCGTCCACCTGGCTACGCTACTCAGGTAGCCATTGAGGAAGCTATTCGGCAAGATGGTGACAACCACGGCGTTAGCATGGGCGTTTCGGCTACCGAATTATTAGGTTGCCAGCGCCGGTATCACCTGGATCAGGTATATCCCTGGTGGGATAAGCCCAGCAATTTGTTTTGGGCGTTTCGCGGGCAGGCCATTCACGATGCCGTTGAAGCATGGCTCAAAGTCGATCCCTACGCGGTGGGCGAGATTCGTTTGTTCTCGAATCGGCGTATTGGCCCCTATCTCATCTCGGTGCATGGCGCGCCGGATTTGGTGAGATACAACCCCATTCAGCAAGGGTGGCACCTCCTTGACTACAAGACAACCGATTATATCGGCAAGAAAGTACGTCATATCTGCTCACATACCGGCAAGCTGATTGGCGATTGGCAATGGAGCATGGAAAGCAAGTCATCGCTGACCTGCCACTGGTGCAAAACGCGACACCCGATTGACGAAATTGAGATCACACGCGGGATCGAGTTTTCCGCTCGATCCTCTCACATCCAGCAGTTAAATATCTATGCTGATCTTGTTGAGAATAATTCGCGCGTATTAGCCGATCTGGTAAACGCACAATTGCAGGCGAAAGGTTTCGATCCGATAGTTCCACCGGACGCGCCTGTTGTAGGTGCAGAACTGCACTATCTCAATATGCGCCTGTTGCACCGGGAAACGGTAGAAATCTGGCCGTCCGATGAACGCATCCGTTTTGTTATGGATCGTTTAACCGGGGCTGTTGCTGCTCAGACGCCGCCCATCTTGACCAACCCGCTGGAAACCTGGGAATGTTCTTATTGCCCTCATGCGGAAGTTTGCGCTCAATTGCACGGTGGGCCTGTCGGGAAGAAATATCTCGACGCAGAACTCAAGGCTGCTGAAGCTGCACGCGAGGCGCAAGCGGAGGCCGATCTTCAGGCTGCTGAAGCTGGAAAAAAACCGGCCTTTGATCCCGTTCAAAACATGCGGGAAATGGGCTTTTAGGAGGTAATCATGTATTTACACCTGATCTTTGATGACGGCACGGAAATCTGCGTGCCAGAAAGCGATGTGAATGACTATATCGCGAAGTACAAAGCTGATGGGTACGAACTGACTGGAACCGCCGAATGCGAAGAAGGCTGTCGCCTGACTAACGGTTTTGAAGACTTGTTCGCATTGTTTGGTGTGTTCAGTGCTACGGATGAGTTTGTCGATGCGGCTGTAGCACATTCGCAGCGCACCGGCGAAATCATCATGGCTGACACAGGCCAGTTTTAGGAAACCATCATGGAAGAATGGAAAACCCTGTTTGACGGTTATACGCTTTCGTATCCCCGCTTGTTCGATGAAATCGGCAAGAAGTTTGGGCCAACACCGCAAAAGCGGCGGCGCAAAGCCAATACCACCAAGAACAAGCGAACCGGAACGACCAGGACGCGGCGCAAGATGGCTTACGCCAGTCGCTGCCGCAATCGCAAATAACCTGTCTAGACGAGAGCGTCCGAGTTGGCGCTCTCAAACCTGTTTGTGTGGGCAGAATACCGCTCGCACATGCCCCCCTATTTCGTGAGTTTCAGGCGGCGCACATTGCTGCTGACCTGTTATTCAAATCCATCCAATCCTTTTTTAGTCTTACGGAGGTAAGCAAATGGCAAAACTCAATAAAATTCAGATTATCGGGCGTTTGGGAAAAGACCCGGAGATGTCCTATAAAGGTCAGGACGGCGACACCGCCGTGACCAAAATCTCTGTGGCCGCAGACCGCAAACGCGACAAAGAGACCACGGACTGGTTCAATGTCGTGGCCTTTGGGCAGACCGCCGAGTTCATCAACCAGTACGGCAAGAAAGGCCGTCTGGTGTATATCGAAGGCGAAATGCGCAACAACCGCTGGACAGACGATGACGGCAACACCCGCGACTGGTGGGAAATTGCTGTCAGCGATTTCCAGTTCCTCGATT
>CALCSH010000123.1 GCA_937893815.1 uncultured Anaerolineae bacterium
TTCCCGGCGCGCGCTTTGGAGACGATTTTGTTCTTCTCCGACCGCGGCAAGGTGTATTCGGCGAAAGCCTACGATATACCGGATGCCGGACGTACTGCCAAAGGAATTTCGATGGTCAATGTGCTCTCGATTGCACCTGGTGAAACCATCACCGCCGCAGTCGCCGTGCCCGATTTTGAGGCCGCAGAATTTTGCACCATGGTCACGCGCCTGGGCAAGATCAAACGCGTGGCGCTCTCCGAATTTGCCTCCGTGCGGCCCTCCGGGTTGATCGCAATGAGTTTGGCCGATGATGATGAATTAGGCTGGGTGCGCCTGACCAATGGCAACGAAGAATTAATTATCGTCACCACGCACGGGCAGGCCCTGCGCTTCGCCGAAACCGAACTGCGTCCGATGGGACGCCCCGCCCAGGGTGTGAATGGCATCAACCTGCGCGGAAAAGACCGTGTGATTGGTATGGAAGTGGTGGAACCCGGGGGCGATCTTTTGGTCGTGACGACCAAAGGTTTTGGCAAACGCACTTCTCTCGATGAATACACCCCCAAAGGGCGCGCCACGATGGGAAATTTGACCATCGACAAGAATGCACTCCCCACGATCGGTCTGATCGCCGCCGCCCGTGTTGTGCAACCCAAAGAAGATCAGTTGACCTTCATTTCAGCCAATGGCATTGTGATGCGCACCAACGCCGAGGCCATCTCGCAAATCAGCCGCGCCACGCGCGGGGTGCAAATTATGAATCTCGAAGCCGATGATACAGTCGTCTCGATGGCCCGCTTCGCCGATGCTGATCTGCGCAAGGCCGGGGCGGCCTAAATAAGAAGCTCCGGGAGTGTTGTCCCAAAGAAAAAGAGTGTCGGCAGTACATGCCAACACTCTTTTTTTCATGAATACAAACGAATGATTAGAAAACCGGCAACGCGATCTTCTCTGTTACCAGCAGGCAAAACGAACTCAATATACACACGATCATCATCACCAATACAGCGATGACGAAACGTTGCACCGGCGTCATTCCCAAGAAAACTACTGGTTCTGTTTTCTTCGTTTCGGCGCCAAACATTTCTTCATCATCGAAAATAGAATCACCGGCTTGTTCGCGCAAGTCATCGAGCATGGTCAGCCTCCCAACACTTGGTACAGTTATCAGATAGTTTAGCCTATTTTAGGGAACTGTCAACGGGACGCAAATGGATCTCACCCGCCCGCAGATTGACCTGTTCGCCGGAGCGATACTCCACCCGCAAGGAACCATCTTCATTCAAGTGAATGATACGGGCATCCTGGGGTGCTGCTCCCGAAGTGAAAATTTGCACCCAGCTTCCGCGTAACGCCAGGTGACTCCGCCAGGCTTCGATAAATTCCATATCACCCAGCTGCGGATACCAGTTACACAGTTCCTGTAGAATCGCCGCCAGAAATTCAAGGCGCTCCAGTGGAACTTGGGAAAAATCATCCACGCTGGCCGCAGGAAAATAATTTTCATGATGACCCGGCCAATCGGCTGGCGGCACAGCAGATGTTGCAATATTCACGCCAATTCCCAAAATCACACCGGTGAGTTGGTCGCCAACCCACGAGGCTTCGGCCAG
>CALCSH010000124.1 GCA_937893815.1 uncultured Anaerolineae bacterium
GCCGCGCCGATCTTCTGCACGATCTGACCTAATTCATCAGCCACGCTGTTGAGCTTTTCCGCATCGGCATTTTCATCTTCGAGAACTTTGCGCACCTCGGCAACTTTCTCTTCAACCTGGGTCTTGATTTCGGCAGGTACTTTATCGCCCAGATCAGCCAGCGCTTTCTCAGCCGTATAGGCCATATTGTCGGCTTTATTATGCGCCTCAACTTTTTCTTTAAACTTGAGGTCGTCTTCGGCATGCTTTTCAGCTTCCTGGCGCATATTCTCGATTTCAGTATCGTTCAAGCCAGAAGATGCTGTGATGGTGATGTTCTGGCTGCGGCCCGTGGCTTTATCTTGGGCGGTGACTTTGAGAATACCGTTAGCGTCAATATCGAAGGTAACTTCAATCTGCGGGACGCCGCGTGGTGAGGGGGGAATGCCATCGAGAATGAAGCGTCCCAGCGATTTGTTGTTGGACGCCATCGGGCGTTCGCCTTGCAACACATGGATTTCAACCTGGGGCTGGCTATCGCTGGCCGTGGAGAAAACCTGGCCCTTGCGGGCTGGGATGGTGGTATTGCGCTCAATTAGCGGGGTAGCAACGCCACCCAGGGTTTCCACTGAGAGTGTCAGCGGGGTAACATCAAGCAGCAAAATATCTTTGACATCGCCACCCAACACGCCAGCCTGGATCGCCGCGCCCAGAGCTACAACCTCATCGGGGTTGACACCCTTATGGGGTTCGCGTCCAAAGAAACTCTTGACCGCTTCCTGTACGGCGGGCATGCGCGTCATGCCACCCACAAGCACCACTTCGCTGATATCAGAGGGCTTCATGCCCGCATCGTTGAGGGCTTGTTTCACCGGGGTAATCGAGCGCTCAATCAAATCGGCGGTCAATTGCTCGAGCTTGGCACGAGTCAGATTGAGCACCAGGTGTTTGGGGCCGCTGGCATCCGCAGTGATATAAGGCAGATTGATCTCGGTCTGCTGCAAGCTGGAAAGCTCAATTTTGGCTTTTTCGGCAGCTTCCTTGAGGCGTTGCAACGCCTGGCGATCCAAACGCAGGTCAATGCCGTTGTTCTTCTTGAACTCATCGGCCAGAAATTCGATCACACGCTGATCAAAGTCATCGCCGCCCAGGAAGGTATCGCCGCTGGTGGATTTGACTTCAAAGACGCCCTCGCCAACTTCCAGAATGGAAATATCGAAGGTGCCACCGCCCAGGTCGTATACGGCCAACATTTCGTTAGATTTCTTATCGAGGCCATAAGCCAGCGATGAAGCAGTTGGCTCATTGATAATACGCAGCACTTCCAAGCCAGCAATTTTCCCGGCATCTTTTGTGGCGTTACGCTGGGCATCGTTGAAGTACGCCGGAACGGTGATGACAGCCTGCGTAACCGCTTCGCCCAGATAGGCTTCAGCATCAGCCTTGATTTTCGACAAAATCATCGCCGAAACTTCGGGGGGTGAGTAATCTTTGCCATCCAGTTTGACGCGCACATCACCATTGGGCGCTTTGCTGACTTCGTACGGCACCAACTTGAGGGCGTGCTGTACTTCAGGGTCGTCAAATTTTCGTCCCATAAAGCGTTTGATCGAGAAAATCGTATTTTCCGGGTTGACCACAGCCTGATTACGCGCCGGGCGACCGATAACACGCTCATGGTTTTTGTTGACCGCTACAACCGAAGGCACCAGACGTTCGCCTTCTGCCGAAGAGATTACGGTGGGTTCACCGCCCTCTACCACAGCCGCTACAGAGTTGGTTGTACCCAGATCGATTCCAATAATTTTAGCCATACTATTTATTCCTCCAAATTCGTTCTTTTGGTTTATCGTTTGTTTCGCTGGTAAAACGTTATGCAGCCACCCGCACCATTGCGGGGCGCAGCACGCGCTCACCAATCATATAACCTTGTTGTAATACTTCGATGACCTGCTCACTCTCATGCTCATCACTGGGCGTTTGTACCACGGCTTCATGTAAATTAGGGTCAAATATCGCGCCCTCGGCGTCCATCGGCGTAATACCTTCTGCATCCAGAAGCGCCAGCAGCTTGCGATAAATCAATTCAACACCTTCTGCCCAGGCCACTCCTTCCCCTTCGGTAGAGCCATTTTTCAAGGCACGTTCCAGGTCATCCACCACGGGCAAGAAACGCCGAATAATATCTCCGGCAGCATATTTGTAGGTAGTTTCGCGCTCGCGTTCAACACGTTTCTTGTAATTCGCGAACTCGGCGCGGGCGCGCTGCCAGCCATCAAGATAATCATCAGCTTTGGCTTGCAATTCTTCCATGGCGGATTTTTCGCCATCGGAGGCTGAATCTACCTCGGGGGAGTCGGCGGACTCGCCCTGGTTTGGCTCCTGATCTTCGGGCATGGTTCCATTTTCCAGGGTTTCTTCCACAATAATTTCTTCCGAATCGGTCTTATTCTTGCGCATACTTTATTTTTTAATACCTCGGTCAGTTTGACATGGTCGAATTCGATAGCGTATCGCCAACCAGTTCGCTGAGCAAATTAGCGACAAATTGTACGGTAGAAATCGTGTGAGCGTAGGTCATGCGGGCAGGGCCAAGCACGCCAAGCGCTCCAGTTGCCACGCCGGGGACACCGTAACGAGAGAGCACCACGGCGCAGTCACTCAGATCTTCCCAGGTGCCTTCACCGCCAATCAGCACGTGAATGCCGCTGGTTTCAGGGGAGAGCACAGTTTGCGAGAGCAAATCTTCAAGCTGGGAGCGTTCCTCCCAGAAGCGCAAGGCCCGGTGGGCCACACCCGGCTCCAGGAATTCAGGCTCGGCCAGCACATTTGCCAGCCCATCGCGGTAGATATCGCCTGCTAGCACTTTGTCGGAGCGCAGCATTTCATCAACGGTAAGCTGCAAAATATCACTCCGGAGATCATCGGTTGTTCGAGAGATCAATGTTTTGATCTCTTGCGCATCTCTCTGTTGGGCGGCTTCGTTAACCCAGTTTGCTGTTGTGCTCAGCTTGTCTTGGGCGACCGGCTCGGCCAGTTTGAGCATTTGTTGGCGAATTTCGCCACCATCGAGCACCAACACCATTAGCACTTGCCGCCCGCGGGTGGCGATCAGCTCGATATGTTTCAGGCGGGCGTGTTCGGGGTGCAACGATGTGACTAACGCTGCACCGTGTGATTGGCGTGCCAGAACAGATGCTGCCAGGCGCATCCACTGGTCAATATCGTGGCGTGCCTGATAAAACTGGTGCTGGATGGTATGGCGCGTATCCGATGGCAGGTTGGTGCGCCCCATCAACTGGCTGACAAAATAACGGTAACCCTCCTCAGTGGGGGTGCTGCCCGCCATTTTATGCGACTTATCGAGATAACCTTCTTCCGTCAGGGCCGCCATTTCGTTGCGTACCGTAGCCGAACTAAAGTTGAGAGAATAGTCTTCAACCAGCCGTTCAGAGCCAATTGGGTTGACTTTTTCAACATATTCCCGAATGACCAGCGCCAGAATAAGTTTTTGACGTTCTGATAAATCGCTCATAGTAATTTTTCGCAAACCCAAGAGATTTCCGAAAGAAGCTTTAATGACTCCACTGAAAAAACTACCGTGCAAGTGTTCCCGCCGGAATATATGGGGGTGGTGGCGAAGCCACCACCCCCATATATTCCGGCGGACATCTCCGTCATCGGCTTTTTGCAGTAGAGTCTTTAATAATATTTTTATGGCTACACAGCACATTTTCTTTGCAACAGATGCACTGTGAGAGCCATTTGGGGCTGTTTTAGCAATCGATGACTTCAGTTGCTAAAAGAACGCTATGAATCATAACATTTAGGCGCTGGGTCGTCAAGAAATGGCCTTGCCGTGGCAGATGTTCTTATATGAAATTAACAAAAAGGGGGGGATTGGGGAATCAGGCAACCAGGTAATAGGGACGCCCCCAGTCCCGAATCACCTAATTACCTAATCCCCTGATTACCTGAGTTACTACGCAACAACTTTCGCTTCGCCACGGCGCACACCCCACATCAAGATGAACGCGGCAACCATAAAGATCGGAGCGACCAGCATAATGCTGTTGTAATTCTTATTACTCAGCTGGATGATCCAGCCATTGATATTTGGTCCGGCTATGGCGGCCAGGGTAGAGAACAGATAATACAGCCCGGTAAAGGTGCCGATGCGGGCATCTTCAACCATATCGACCACCATTGGCAGCGAGTTGATATTAATCAGCGCCCAGGCAATACCGCCACCCATCAGCAGCAAACTGATCACGCGCACCGTGCCCAGTACGGGCAATTTCGCCAGCGGAGATGCCAACACATCGGGAGGCAACACAAACATGGTGCCAATCAGTACGGCCAGTAAAATCAACCCGGCAGAGATCGTCACCCGACGGCCAATACGTCCGCCGATAAAACCAGAGATCAGCGCAAAAATCACGAAGAGCAGCGAAAGATGACCGAGCATACTCGCTCCATCGCCTGCGCTCAAGCCGAGATGGTTGACAGCGTAAAGGGTAAAAAATGCTTCGATGGCATTGTAGCCCACAAACCAAAAGAAAATTGCCAAAAACAGGCGCATGGCGCTCTTATCATTGTCTTGCCAAACTTCTTTGAGGCTGGAAAACATGTTGGGCTGCTCTTTGGCGGCCTCAAAATCTTTGGGTTCTTTAACAAAGATAAAAACCAGCAGCGCTGACACAATCACCAAAACCGATCCCATCCAGAAGGGATAAGCCGGATTCTTGGCATAGAGCTGACCGCCAATGAGAAAAGCGATAATCGCGCCGATGCCGCCCATAAAATTGATAATACCGTTGGCCTGAGAGCGTTTATTGGAGGGCGTGATATCAGGCATCAGGGCGACGACGGGGGTGCGCCATAGCGCCATGCTCAGCAGCAGGGTGGTGGTGCAGGCCACAAAGAGAGGTAATACCGCCGCCACCGGGATAATGCCGAAGGCCAGGGCCGAGATCGGCGCGCCGATGAGAATAAACGGCATGCGTCTGCCGATGGGGGAACGCAGCTTGTCAGACCAGGCACCTACCGGAGGCTGAATGAATAGGGCGGCGAGATTGTCGAGGGTCATGAAAAAGCCAATCCAGGCCGGAGCCAAGCCGAAACGTTCTGCCAGGAAGATCGGCACGAAAGCGTTGTAGATGCTCCACAAAACGCTGACGCCAAAAAAGCCAAAGCCCAGCAAGAAGATTTTGCCGTAATTAAACTTCATGGGATTCTCCTTTATGAATTCGGTTGCACGTTTGGGTTGACGGGTTTGCAAGTTTGTAGGTTGGCAGGCTGCACGTTAAAACTTGTCAACTTGCTAACTTTCCAACTGTTTTGCTAAAAATTCACGATCTTTATCCGTTAGCACTGCTTTTTCGAGCATATCGGGGCGCCGCTGGCGGGTGCGTAACAAGGATTGGTCACGCCGCCAGCGCTCAATGCGAGCATGGTCGCCGGAGCGCAGAATATCGGGTACTTCCCAACCGCGAAATTCGGCAGGGCGCGTATAATGTGGATACTCCAGCAAGTTCTCGGCATGTGAGTCTTTCTGCGGAGCTTCGGGGTCACCGAGCACGCCAGGGAGCAGACGGGCGATGGCATCGATGAGTACCAGAGCGGGCAATTCACCCCCGGTGAGTACATAGTCACCAATTGAGATTTCATCGGTCACCAGATACTGGCGCACCCGCTCATCCAGGCCTTCGTAGCGCCCGGCGATCAACGCAATGCGAGGGTGTACGGCTAGTTCACGGGCGACAGCCTGCGAGAACAGGCGTCCCTGAGGGGTGAGAAGCACCACCGGGCAAGCTGGCGGTGTGCCAGTCACTTCTTCAACAGCGCTAAACACTGGGTCAGGTTTCATCACCATACCGCCGCCTCCGCCATATGGAATATCGTCGGTCATATGATGCTTGTCGGTTGCCCAATCACGAATATTGTAGAGATGAAATTCCACAATGTGACGCTCGGCGGCGCGTTTGAGGATGCTGCTCTGGAGATAGGGTTCAAGTGATTCGGGGATAAGTGTAAATACGTCAAAACGCATAAATGGATTATAGCCGATGCGGACAGATTGAGACGGGCAAATTTAACGGGTTTCTGGGAACTGCCGTTTTTTATGACCCGGTTGTAATTGAGATGTATCCATGCACGCAGCATGAATGCCGCCAGTGCATTTTCCATCCGTTGGACAACTAAAACGGAGGATGGTAATATGATTTTATGTATTTACAAGGAAGTAAATGGACAATGCGGCGAAAACGGCGAAAACGCGCCAATCCCTGGCGTGTGATCATGCTGTTACTGCTAATCGCCACCGTAATTTATATCAACCAGATGGTGGTACCCACAACGCCGCCATTGTTTATCCCTACCGTGACCCCAACCACAAGCTCGGAATCATTTATCAATCAAGCCGAATCGCTCTACACCGAGGGCAAACTCAGCCAGGCGATTGACGCGTATGAAAATGCAATCCTCTCCGAGCCGGAAAATTCATCCTACTACGTCGCCCTGGCGCGTGTGCAGATTTTGGCCGGACATTATGACGACGGGCTGGAAAATGCGGAACTTGCCTTGCTGCGCAACTCCGATAACCCCGTGGCCCATGCCATGCGCGCCTGGGCGCTGGATTTTATGGGCAATTACCTTGAGGCCGAAGCCGCTGTCAAGCACGCCCTGGAACTGGATGAAAACAGCGCCATTGCCCACGCCATATACGCCGAAATTATGGTGGATAAGGGCGATTTCGACGGCGCCGCCGAAGAATCACGCCTGGCGCTGGAACTGGATCCCAACTCGTTAGAAGCTCACCGGGCGCGCGGCTATGTGCTGTATTGGACCAGCAACTACGACCTGGCGATCGACGAGTATCAGGCTGCGTTGGCAATCAACAACCGCATCCCCAACTTGCACATGATGCTGGGCTACACCTACGCCGCCATCGGCGAATACGACAGTTCTGTAGAAAGTTTCAACCAGGCCAACGCGCTCAACCCTGGCGACCCAACGCCCGATTACGAAGCCTCACGCGTGTATTTCACCATTGGCGAATTCGCCCAGGCTGTGCAATATGCCGAACAAGCCGTCAATGATGACCCCGGCAATGCCAATTTGCAAGGCAACCTGGGGGTGATGTATGCCAAACATGATGAACTCAATAAGGCCATCACGCATTTGACGCTGTCCGTTCAGGGTGGCGTCACAGATAATGGCGTCGTTGTCGAGGGCATTCCTATTTCGTACAAATTACGGGTGATTGAAGTTTATTCCCTGTATGGTCTCACGCTGGCGCGGCTGAACCGCTGCGGCGAAGCCATTCCTGTCTTTCAGAATATGCTGGCCACCGTAGCTGATAATGAAGTCGCTGTTTTCAACGCCGAAGCGGGGCTAGAAATCTGCCAGACGGGTGCGACAGATGCCGCGACCGGAGACGAACCTACCCCTGAGCCTTAGCAGACGGCTCTATTTACCGAATAGGTCTTACGCCCCTTTCATAAAAAGCCCGAAAATCCTTCGCCGAACTACGTAAGCCCTACAGAAAAACCTATGGATCGCAATATTACGGGAAAACGGCTCAGTTTTCGCGAACCAGGGCCAAAAACCAATTTCTTCCGCGTGCTGATGTGGCTGGGGCTAATTAGCGTTGGTGTATGGGCGATCGCCCAAATCGGGATCGGCCCGGAATTCCAGATTCAGCCCATGTTTATGGCAACCCCTACGGCCACGCGCACCGCCAATTCGTACCTGATGGCCGCCGAGGCTTATTTCAGCGCGGGGAAAATTGACGACCCCAACGCGATTGATGCGATTGATGCCTATCGCCTGGGGCTAGAACTGGATCCAGAAAACGCCCGGGCACGCGCCGAGCTGGCACGGTTGCTGACCTACTCGACGCGGCTACTCTCAACCAATGCATCTCAGTTGGCGCGCCTGGAAGAGGCGTTGGTCGAAAGTACCCGAGCGGTGGAACTGGCCCCCGATGATAGTACCGTGCAAGCCATCCACGCCCTGGTGCTGGATTGGAACGCGTCCTACGCCAACACAGCCGATGAGCGCCGCAGCCTGCTTGCCAAAGCCGAACAGACCGCCAGCCATGCCTATAATCTTGATCCCAATAATGTGTTGGCGCTGGCCTATTACGCCGAAGTATTGCTTGACCAGGGCAAACTGGCGCAGGCACAACAGCACGCTCAGGAAGCGGTTACCTTAGGACCAGAGTTGATGGACACGCACCGCGTTTACGCCACTGTACTGGAAACTTTTGGGCAGTATCGCGTGGCGATTGAGGAATACGAAAAAGCAGCCGCCATAAATCCCAACCTGACATTTTTATATATTCAGATCGGCGTGATTTACCGTGAGTTGCAAGTCTATGATGTCGCTTTGGAGCAATTCGACAAGGCCATCAGCATCAACGAAGCCAACGGGGTACAAGATCCGCTGCCGTATATTGCGATTGCCAAAACTTACTCGCGCATGGGTGAGTTTTTTGTCGCCGCACTCAACGGCGAAAAGGCGCTCAGTTTCGATCCTACCGACCCGAATACCTACGGCCAATTGGGGGATATTTACGTGCGTTCGCGCAACTATGAGGGCGCCATGCCGGTGCTGAAATGCGCCGTTCTGGGCTGCGCCGCTGACGAAAACGAAGTCGGAGGGGTGGATGTGGTGGGGCTGGAACTGACCAATTTGGAGGTTGCTTTCTATTATGCGCGCTACGCCTCCGTGTTGGCGGCCTTGAGCAGGCCAGGGTTGAACTACTGTGGTGAGGCACAGCCAGTACTCGATGAAGTGCGGCGCGTTTTTCCCGACAATGCGCCTTTGATCGGCATTGTGGAAGAAAATGAGGCCATCTGCAGGTTGATCGCAGAGACACCGCAGCCGTAAACTGCCCTCACCCTAGCCCTCTCCC
>CALCSH010000125.1 GCA_937893815.1 uncultured Anaerolineae bacterium
GGGTTGGCCAGCCCCGCCAGGGTATAGCAGACCGTATCCAGGTCGGGGCAAATTTTCAGGCCCCAATGCTCAAAATCATCGCCGGTGTTGACGATGATGGTCAGGTCTTCGGGAGGCAAAGCTTGGGCCAGGCCGTCGGCGAATTTTGCGCCGCCGACGCCGCCCGCCAGAGTAACAACTTTCATAGAAACACCGTCACTTCTTCAACCGGGCAACGCGGGCGCGGGGCAGGATTCTCCGCGGGGTAGCCGAGAAAGATCAGGGCTTGTGGCTCCCACCGGGACGGAATCCCCAGGGAACTGCGCACCGCCCCGGGGGCAAATAAAGGGCCACACGTCCACACCCCACCCATTCCTTCAGCGTGAGCCGCCTGCAAGAGCTGCAATCCAGCCAGGGCTGCACTTTGCGCACCCATCAGCCATTCCGCGCGCTGGTGCGTCGCATCCAAATACGTATCACCTAAAGAAGGATCAAAACACAACACAATTGCCACCGGCGCGTCTAAAATTCGGCTGCGGGAGCGCGCCACCTGCGTCTCAACTTCCGCAGATGAGAGATGATCCAAGGTCAAATCACGCTCGAAGGCTGATCCCATTGCATCGGCAAGGCGGGTCTTGGCGTCAATCGTCTTGAGCACCACAAAACGCCAGGGCTGGCGATGATGCGCCGAAGGGGCGTAGGTAGCCGTCTCCAGAATGCGGTGGAGAATAACCCGCGACACAGGCTTTGGCTCGAAACGGCGCACCGAACGACGGGAACGCAGAAAGCGATGGGCTTCGTTCACTTATTCGGCGGCTACTTTGTAAATAACGCGCACGTCGTCGGGCGAACCGTGTTCCCAGCGCTCCACGCCCATATAGGTCTGGGCAAGATAATCAATATGGGCGCGTCCGCCTTCTTCGGTCATTTCGACCACGCGGCCGCGCACCTGCACGAAGCGGTACATATCCGCGGGATCAAAAATTGTCAGGGCAATTTGCGGGCGGGTGCGCATGTTGCGATCTTTGATGCGCCCTTTGACCGAGTTGAGCAGGATGTGCTCACCATCGTAACTAAACCAGACCGGGGTGGCCTGGGGCGTGCCGTCATCCATGATGGTAGCCAGCACAGCAAAGGCTTTGCGGTCATCATGCAATAAATCATCATATTCTGCGGGTATATTCTTCACTAGTACTCTCCATGATACATGTAGAAGACACAAAGACGTTGAAAAGAAAAAGAGCCACTGAGTCTTCTTGGTCAATTTTTGATCAATCTTTACCTGCGGCGCACGAGCGTGGCACGCATCGCACCTGCGTTGTGAAAATTCAAAATAGCAGGAGTCCAGTTCATCAGCTTCAGCGGAATAAATCTTCGTCTTTGGGACGTAACAGTTCACCGAGATTGCCCTCGCGCAGCGGATAGGGGAAGCCGCGCACATGCACCACAGGGGTGCCTTCGGCTGCCTGCCCCATCAACAGCGAGGCAGCAGCGGCGAGTTCGTCCGCCACACCGACTTGTGTGACCTGCAATACGCGCTCGAACAGATCAGGCGTGCCGCGCAAATCTTCCACGCCGGGGATGCCGGAAAAACCAATCGCCATGCCAACCGTGCCCATACGCCAGGCGCGCCCGTGCGAGTCGATGATCAGTACGCCAATTTGTGCACCGCTGACCGTGTGTAGCTTCTTTCGCAAATTTGCGGCGGAGGCTGATGGGACTTCGGGCAAAAGTAAGGCAAATTCATCAGCCCTCATCCCTGGCCCCTCTCCCGCGGGGACAGGGGAATTTATATTCGAATGGTCTATCCCGGCGTTAGCGCATATGAAACCCAGGTTGTGCTCAACGACAATCAGGCCGGGGCGTGTGCGCACAATCTCTCGGCTCTCGTGCAAAATCAACTCGACGACGCGCGGGTCTTTGGCTGTCTCTGCGGCGAGTTGCTGTGCCCGTGGCGAGGGGATTACCATGGATAAATCCACCAAGCGGCCCTCCGCTTTGGAGACGATTTTTTGCGCCAAAACCAGGACATCGCCATCAATAAGTTGCAGACTGGCGCGTTGCAAGGCGGCGAGGATAATTTCGGCTAAATCGTCGCCGGGCTGAATCAGCGGGATGCCAGGGAGAGGAATGAGAGTAAGTGTCATGTGTTCGCGTGTCAGGTGTCAAGTGTTCTGGTGTCAAGTGCGGTCATCAAGTTTCTATAATGGCACATGACACTCAAACACCTGTTATGCCAATACTGGCCGTCTTGACTTTGTAATATTTATTCATGCTGATCAATATCGCTGTCAAACCTTCGACCGTCAGGGCATTATGAAGCCCCCCGGCGTAGAAAGATTGCATCCCGGCGGCTTCGGTTAATGCCATCACCTGCTCGGCAGCCTGCACATCATCGGCACAAACCATCACATCGGTGGCGATCTCACCGCCCAGATTCTTTTTCAAGGTGTGGGCAGGGACATTTTGAAAAGCAGCAACCACGCGCACATCTGGGCCGAGAATTTCCTGCGCGGTAACGGCGGCGGCGGGAGCCGCGGGCGGCTTTGGATCGCGGAAATCCACGCGGGCGGTAGCATCTACCAGAATTTTTCCCTTAAGGGCATCTACTAAACTGCGTAACGCAGGCTCGTGTGCCGTGGCGACCACGGTCAGCACATTAATGTCGGCGGCGCGAGCCGCATCTTCGTTAGAAAGGCCGGTAACGGTTTCGATACCAAGTTTTTCGTTCAGTTCCGCGGCGGTCGCTTCTGCTTTCTCGGCCTGACGCGAACCAATAATCACTTTGTATCCGGCGTGTGCCCAACGTATCGCAAGCCCAGGGCCTTCTTTACCGGTGCCGCCCAACACGGCGATGACGGGTCTTGATGATGACATATGTTCTCCTGTAATACGTTAAAACGTCAGGACGTCCTGACGTCTGACGTTAATAAGTTCCTACAAAACTCTCATACCGTTTCCACACCTGCGGAGCCAGCGCCAGCGCTTCGGCAGCAATGGCTTGCTCGTCCAGGGTGAGCAGTTGGCGGTCTCGCATCAACACTTCGCCTTGTACAATTGTCGTTGTGACCATGCTCTCGTTGAAACCGAAAATAATCTGCCAGGGCAAATTACCGGCGGTCACGGGAGTGTGGGGATGATAATCGACGAAAATCAAATCGGCATAGGCGTCTGGAGTCAGCACACCCAACGGAGCTTCGTTGAAGAAGTGTCCGGCCAACGCAGCGTTGTTGTAGGCCCCCATCTGGGCTACATCGGCGCCATTCATGCGCCGCGGGTCACGCGTCACAATTTTGTGCAGCAGGTAGGCCGTCTTCCACTCCTCCCACATCGTGGAGGAGAAGCCATCCGTACCCAGGCAGACCGGCACACCCAAACGCATCAGCGATTCAACCTGCGCCGCGCCGACGCCGTTATTCATATTCGAGCGCGCCTGGTGTGTCACCCAGGTATTCGTATCGGCCAGCAGCGCAGCTTCGCGGGCATCAATATGGATGGCGTGGGCGACGATCGAATCCGGCCCGAGGATATCGAATTTATGCAGGCGATCGATTACCCGCGTGCCGTATTGATTGAGACTGTCATACTCGTCAACTTCGTGTTCCGCAACATGGATGTGGAATCCTGTTCCCGCGGGCGCAGACTCGCGGCAGCGCTCGAGGGTGGCATCTGATAATGTCAGGGCGGCGTGCATCCCAAAGGTGGCGCGGATGCGACTGGAGAAAGCAGACAGATGACCGGCATATTCCGTCGCCCGTCGTCGGTCTTCCGTCACACGCTTGATAAAGCGAATATTCTCATCGATGCCTGCCTTCGCACCATCTTCACCGTTGCGGTCGGTAACTTCGTAGCACAGTACCGCCCGCAGGCCGGATTCATCGACCGCGTTGGCAATGACATCCAGAGAACCGTCAATGAAATTGGGCGAGGCGTGATGATCAATCAGCGTGGTGGTGCCGTGCTTGATGGCGTCTACGAGCATAATCAAAGCGGAGGCGCGCACGGAGTCTTCATCGAGGGCCATATCCAGCGGCCACCAGAGCCGGGTTAATATTTCAGGAAAATCTTTGGGAGCCGGGCCGGGGATCGCCATGCCGCGGGCGTAGGCGCCATAAAAATGCGTATGGGCGCAAATATTGCCCGGCATGACGTATTGCCCGCCCGCGTCCATGCGTTCAGCTTCGGGGTAGCGCGCTTCCAACTCATTTTGTGGACCGACCTCAACGATTCTGCCATCCGCGATATAAATGGCATATCCATCATCCAGAATGCGGTTTTCTTTTTCCCAGGTAATCAGTTTGCCGTTGATAATTAACATATGGCTCTCCAAATACTTCTTTACTGCAGAATGCGCGGAAAACGTCGGGGTTCTTCGTTTTTTCTCTGCGGTGAAATTATTTCGCTTTCGATCACAGATCATGTAAAATTCAACACAAAATTTTCTTGTTCTTCGTTTTCCAACGCTTCAGGAATATAGCTGCGCACCCAGTCGATGGCTGCCCGACCATCAAGATTCAGCACGCGTTTGGCCAGACATGCCAGGAAAGTGCCTGTGCGCCCGATCCCGGCCATGCAATGTAGGGCCACGTTGCGTCCAGCCGTCAGATGCGTTGCAACCGTTTTGAGTGCCACATCCAGCCCGTCAAGATCATCCGGGGTATGATAATCCCGAATCGGGTAAGCAATTACATCCAGGCCAGCCTGACGATAAAATTCGGGCAAATCGCGTCGGGCGCGCACCAGATATTCTTGCTTTTCGGTCAGCACCACCACAGTCGAAACCCGATTCACCTGATAGGCAGCCCAGACTTCACCGAGTCGGTCAAAATTACTGAACGGCATCACACTGCGAAAGAGTTTGCCGGGACGGTTGAGCGAAATTTCGGTAAGCGCAGTCATGACAAGCCGGTAATCAGGTATCAGGCAATTAGGATGTCAGGTATTCTGTTCCTAATTACCTGATACCTGATTGCCTACACACCTATACCCTTCACAATTTCTTCCTGATCCACAGGCAGGCGGTCAATGCGCACGCCGACGGCGTTGTAGATGGCATTGGTGATGGCCGGGATGGTAGGGATGCTGACAATTTCGCCCACGCCTTTGGCACCATAGGGGCCATCGGTGGTGGGGTGTTCGACGACGAAGGAAATAATCTCTGGCGTTTGGGTGATATTGGGCATACGGTAGCGCGCCAGATGATCGGTAAAGGGAACGCCCTTTTCGACGATGAAATTTTCAGTCAGCGCATGGCCGACACCCATCACCACACCGCCTTCGATCTGACCTTGCAATCCCAGCGGATTGATAACCTTGCCGACATCGTTAGCGCTTATCACGCGCAGCACCTTGACTTCACCGGTTCTCTTGTCCACTTCCACTTCGACGGCTTGAGCCGCGAAGGAGAAGGCAAAGTGCATATCACCACCCTGACCCAGGGGGAGGGTATCAGGCGCCCAGTATTCGTACATGGCTTTGGCCTGGCGGCCTTCGGCGTGCATAATTTCCACGGCATCTCCGAGCGGAATTTGATGTCCGTTGACATGCGCCAGCCCTTCTTCGAAACGAATATTGGCGGGCGGTTGGTCATATTTTTCGGCCAGTGTGGTCGAGATGGCTTCGCGCAGGGTTTGCGCCGCATAGCGTGCCGCGTTGCCGGTGACATAGGTCTGGCGCGAGGCGGTCGTCGGGCCGCCATCGGGGGTCAGGTCGGTATCCATGACGAGGACTTTGACATTTTTCGGCGCCAGGGCAAATTCTTCAGCGACAACCATTTGCAGCACAGTCACCAATCCCTGACCAAGTTCGGCGGAGGCGGTGCGCACTTCAAGGCTGCCATCGGAATACAACTCCACTTCCGCGCCGGCCTTATCGGGCGCGCCGCCCCCCAGTCCCGTGTTTTTGTAGGCCACAGCAAATCCCCAGGAGCGAGCTTTGCCCGGTTGTGTCGAATCAACTTTGGGTTTGAACGGCGACTCGTAGCCATCCGCTTTAGCGAGACGGTGCATTTCTGCATCTACCTTGTCGATGCATTCTTCTAATCCGACACTTTCGCGCAGCAATTGCCCGGTATTGGTGGTACTGCCGACACGCAAGGCGTTTTTGCGCCGGATTTCCACCGGGTCAATCTGTAGGGCTTCGGCAATGCGGTCCATCAGATTTTCGATGGCAAATTGGCCTTGCAAGGCGCCAAAACCGCGGAAAGCGCCCGAGGGAGGATTGTTGGTATACATGGCGTAGCAGTCGGCGCGCATATGAGCGACATCATATGGCCCGGAGGAGTGCGTGGTGGCGCGCCCCATAACTTTCTCGCCAAGTGAGGCATAGGCGCCAGTGTCGCCGTAGAGTTCGGTGGAGACGGCGACCAGATGGCCATCATTTTTGACGCCCGCCTTGACGCGAATTTGCGTGGCGTGACGTTTGGGATGCACCATCAGGCTTTCGTGGCGATCAAAGAGCAGCTTGACCGGTTTGTCGGTGGCATTCGCCAGCAAGGCAGCGTGTATTTGCCCGGCGATATCTTCCTTGCCGCCAAAGCCACCGCCCATCAATTGGCCGCGCACGCGCACGCGCTCGTCGGGCCAGCCCAGAACTGCAGCAACCTGGGAGCGGTCGGCGTAGGGAATTTGAGAGCCAACATAAATTTCCATGCGCCCGTTTTCGAGCGGGCGAGCGATGGTGCATTCGGGTTCCAAAAAAGCGTGATCGGTAGTCTGAGTGTAAAACGTATGCTCAAAAACATGATCGGCCTCAGCAAAACCGGTTTCCATATCACCTTTGCGCACTTTGATATGTTTGAGCAAATTGCCCTTTTCGTGCAATTGGGGCGCTTCATCCGAGCGGGAGCGCACTGGGTTGTCGACCACCTCCTGGGCATCAAATTCAGCTTCGATCAAACTCAGCGCATGTGCGGCAACCGATTCATTTTCAGCGGCCACAACCGCCACCGCATCCCCCACATAGCGGGCACGCTCACCGATGCCGACCAGTACCGGCCAGTCATCAATCACCAATCCGTGCAGATGTTTGCCAGGAATATCCTCAGCGGTCAGCACCGCGATCACACCGGAGAGTTGACGCGCGGCCTCCACGTTAAGTTGTGTGAGGATGCCATGTGGAATATTGGCGCGCTTGACACGACCATAGAGCATGCCTTCAAAAACCAGATCATCGGTGTAGAGCGCGGCGCCGTTGGCTTTTTCGATCGAATCGGGGCGAATATTGATGTCACCGACCGCACGCAATGGCTCAGAAGAGCGTTCAATTTTGGGTAGTGAAAGTGGCTCTCCGGTCCGCAGGGTCTGAGCGGCGGCCTGGACGGCATTTTCGATGGAGGGGTATCCACCACAGCGGCAGAGCGTATCTTTGAGGGCATAACGAATTTCTTGCGATGTAGGTTCAGGATTATGTGCCAGCAAAGCATGGGCGGTCATAATCTGGCCTGGGGTGCAGAATCCGCATTGGATGGCGCCGTGGGTGATGAAAGCTTCCTGGATTGGGTGAAGATTCTCCCCCTCACCCCTGCGCCCCTCCCCCAATGGGAGAGGGGATGGGGCGAGGGCTGATAAACCCTCAATCGTCAAGACATCTTTCCCATCCGCACGCGCTGCGGGGTACGTGCAGGAAACCATCGGCTCGCCGTTGACCAACACAGTGCAGGCGCCGCATTCGGCCTCTTCGCAGCCAATTTTTGTGCCGGTCAATCCCAGGCGCTTGCGCAATAGATCGGCCAGGGTTTCACCCGGCAGCGCTTCAATTTGGACAGGTTTTCCATTTACCGTTAAATTCATCTCATTCACCCGTTATCCCGGCAGATTGCCAGGCCATATTCAAGGTATCTTCCAATAAAACGCCAGCCATTTGATGCCGATATTCTTTGGTGGCGCGATGGCGACTGGTGCGAAAACTGGCCTCCGCTTGCACGGCCTCGATCCCCGCCTGAATCGCTGCTGTGCCAAAAACCTGCCCGCGCAGCGTTTCCTCCGCCTGACGCAAGCGACGCGGCACCGGGCCGGATGGCCCCATGGCGATACGCGCAGCGGCAATAGTATCACCCTCACGTTGAAGCCAGACGGCGGCATTCAAGATAGCGATGGCAACGCCCTGGGGGCGCATGACGCGCTTGAAAGCTGAGGCTTGATGCATTCCCTTGAGGGGCTGATAAAACCCCACCAGGAGTTCCCGGCGCGGTTCCAGGGCTGATTGCCCCGGCCCGAGGAAGAGTTCTTCCATGGGGACACGGCGAGTCCCTGAAGAACTGGCGATAACTGCCTGCGCATCCAAAGCCACCAGCGCAATCGTGCCATCGGCAGCGGGCAGCGCATGAGCAACATTGCCGCCCAGGGTGGCAGTATTACGCACCTGTGGGCCACCGATCAGGCCGCAAGCCGTGGCCAATGCGGCAGCATGTTGGCAAACAAGTTCAGATTGGGTAATTCTCGAATGGGGAACAGCAGCACCGATAAACAACTCCCCTGATCGGATTTCGAGCGCTGTCATTTCGGGGATAGCGGTTACGTCCACAAGTGTATGGACGGGGGCATGTCGGCCCTGCTGAAGATCGAGTAGCAGGTCGGTGCCTCCTGCGATCAGGTTGACATCACCGGGCGCGGTGTTGAGAGCCTGTAACGCATCTTGTACAGAACGAGCATTATGATAGGTTTTCCAAAGGTTCATAGGATCGGCGACCAGTACTCAACTATATCCGGCGGCACTTTTCGTCCAGGTTGGTCAGGAACCCGACGCCGCCGCAGGGGAAAAACCTGCGACGACCGCCGATCCAATATTGGCGCCATTTTAACATGAATTCAATTCAGGGGCGAGAATTTCAAAGAAATGGTATCCGAATTCATGAAAAGTCGTTATAATCTATGACTCCACTGAAAAAACTACCGTGCAGGTGTTCCCGCCGGAATATATGG
>CALCSH010000126.1 GCA_937893815.1 uncultured Anaerolineae bacterium
CCCCCATATATTCCGGCGGGAACACCTGCACGGTAGTTTTTTCAGTGGAGTCATTATAAGCAGTTATCAGTAGCCAGTCGATCAGGTTGCTGAACGCTGGATACTGATCACCGAATTATGCTTCCCGATTTCCGCAGCCGACAACGCGATTTTCTTCTCGATATCGCCCGGACAATTACACAAGAGCTTGAGCTTGATAAATTGCTGGAGCGAATTTTGCGTATCGCCGTTGAAATGTTGGCCGGACAAGCTGGATTTATTGCCTTGCGCGGCGAGCGGGCCGTTTGGAAAGTATCCGCCTCGCACGGATTATCGCCCGCTTTTTTGCATCAAATTGACCCGCTTCTGGCCCAGGTGCCCGATCACGACGATCCGGCGCGTTTTGAGCTTCCCGCTATTAACCGCTTATTGCAATCGCTCACCCGAACAGCAAGTCAGAATTTACTCACCGGCGTGGCTTTGCCACTGATTGCTCACCAACGCGTGGTCGGCCTGACCTTTATATTTCGGACTTATCGCACCTTATTTTCGAGCAACGATCGAGCGCTCTTACAAAGTTTTGCCGATCAGGCCGCGATTGCCGTGCATAATGCGCAACTCTACACTCAGGTGCGGCGCGAAAAACAACGCCTGGATGCACTGCTCGATTCGGCAGCCGATGGCATCATGATTTTGACCCCAGATCACACGATTGAACGCTGCAACCCGGCTTTTGTACGTTTGTGGGGCGATAAGACCAGTATTCTTCAGGGGAAATCGCATGATGATACCATCCGCTGGATTCGGCGCAGGCAGGGGACTTCGCTCGAAGAGGCCGAAGCCGGGGGATGGCCGCTAACCCCCAACGCCAACTTGTACGTGGAGGGAGATATCGAACGTCCCAACGGGGTGCCTTTAGCCGTCGGCGTTACCTACGCTCCATTGATTTCTCCGGAAGGCACATTGCTCAATATCATCGCTACGGTTCGCGATATTACGCATTTCCGCGAGGCCGAAGAACTAAAAAGCACTTTTATTTCTGTGGTGAGTCATGAACTTAAAACGCCGGTAGCCTTGATCAAAGGCTATACCAGCACCTTGCGCCGCGACGATGTTTCCTGGGATGATGAAATTGTGCAGGATAGTCTCGAAGTGATCGAGGAAGAAGCGGATCATCTCACTTCGATGATTGAAAATTTGCTCGATGCTTCGCGGCTGCAAGCTGGGGGGCTGAAATTAAACCTGTCGGATTTGGCCTTGAATGTCTTCGTCGAACGATTGGCGGAGCGTTTTCGCACGCAAACCTCGCGGCACGATATTCGCGTGGATTTTCCGTCCGATTTTCCCATTGTTTTGGCCGATGAAGCCCGCCTCAGCCAGGTTTTATCGAATCTGCTTTCCAATGCTATCAAATATTCCCCGGAAGGCGGCGAGATTCGCCTTAGCGGGCAGGTACGCGCCGACCAGACAATCATCTGTGTGCAGGATGATGGCCCAGGGATTGCAGCGGGTGATATTCCGCATATCTTCGATCGTTTCTACCGGGCGGATGAAGCCAGCCGCACGACCAAAGGCGCGGGCCTTGGGTTGTATCTTACCCGCGCAATTGTAGAAGCACATGGCGGTCGCATCTGGGTGGATCCTCGTCCAGGCGATGGGGCAAGAATCTGTTTTTCGCTGCCGCGATAAGTATTTTGTGTTATCCTTTGTGGTTTGTATAAACCATAACCAATGCTGAAATCTCAGTCGGGTGCTAGGCACAGTACGCCGCTCATTCAGCTTTCAACCACGGAGTGAATTCATGCCGCAAAAGCAAATCAATTGTCCCAATTGCCGCCAACCGATTATGGCGGATGTTAATCAACTGTTCGATGTCGCTCAGGAACCACAGGCCAAACAGAACCTGCTCTCGGGTTTGTATAATGTGGCGAACTGCCCGCATTGTGGGTATCAGGGTAACCTTTCGACCCCGATTGTGTATCATGATCCCGAAAAAGAATTATTACTGACCTTTTTCCCGCCCGAACTCAATATGCCTCGCAATGAACAAGAGCGCCTGGTTGGGCCGATGATTAAAAAGGTCGTCGATAATCTTCCGCAAGAAAAGCGCAAAGGCTATCTTTTTAGCCCCAAAACTATGTTGACCTTCAAGGGTATGATCGAGCTTATTCTCGAAAAAGATGGGATTACGAAAGAGATGCTCGATGCTCAGGAACAGCGCATGGGGTTGATTCGGCGTTTGCTGGAAGTCTTTGCCGAGGGTCGTGCAGAATTGATTAAGCAAGAAGACGCCATGATCGATGATGAATTCTTCACCCTTTTCTCACGGCTGGCGGAAGCCGCCATGATGAGTAACGATCGCGCCAGCGCCAGTGGTTTGCGTGAAGTTCAGGAAGCTCTGCTCTCGCATAGCACAAAAGGGCGCCAATTGAAAAGCGAAGCGGAAGAAATTAATGTCGCGCGGCAAGCCTTGGAGACCCTGGGCCAGAAACTGACCCGCGAAAAATTGCTCGATTTGGTCATCGATTCGCCCAACAAAACGCGCACCCGCGCCTATGTACAAATGGTACGCCCGGGCATGGATTATCAGTTTTTCCAGATCCTGAGTGAGCGCATCGACAAAGCTAAGGGCGATCGCAAACTAAAATTAACCGATTTGCGTACGCTTCTGTTGGAATACACGGCGGAAGTTGACCGGGTGCTGGAGCAACGAAAGCAACTGGCGCACAAGAATCTGGACGCCCTTCTGGAAATTGATGATATTCCGGCGGCATTAGAAGCGAATATGGGCGCCGTGGATGAGTTCTTTGTGCAGGCACTCACGGAAGCCCTCGAAGAAGCACACAAGGTTGGAAACTTGGATCGTTCGGCCAAATTAAGCCGGGTTATGGCGGCAATTGAATCACTCAGTGATCAACCACCCGAAATGGAATTGATTGATGAACTTCTTCAGGTCGCCAATGACGAAGACGCGGTAAAAAAATTACTCCAAACGCAAGCCGATGAAGTGAACCAGCAGATACTTGAACTACTATCCAATTTAATGGGGCAAGTGCAGGCCAGTGTTGAGCAGGCTCAGGGAACGGCGAAAGAACAGCAAATAGATTTGCTCAATCGGTTGCAAATCGTTTTCAATGTGGCATTGCAACTGTCGATGGCGAAAAATTTCAGCGGTTGACGAAAACAGAACCGCCCTGAAGTGCGAGGGTTGAAAAACAGGCACCTGATTTCAGGTGCCTGTTTTGAATTAATTTCTTCTTGAGCTTGCATGAATTGTTTTGGTTGGTACTGCTCAGACAAACGCTTTCTTTTCAGCCAACTTTTTGTTGATGGCTGAGCAGTTTGACAATGTCAAGTTGGCAGAAAGTTTCCGAAAATTGGGGGTACGGTTGGGATTTCACCCCGACCGTACCCCCAATTTTGGACCATCTTTTGTGTAAGTTGACATTGTCAAGGTAGCTACTATTGGGTTAGATATTGAAGCGAAAGAGGATGATATCCCCATCTTGAACAATATACTCCTTGCCCTCGGAGCGCAATAATCCCGCTGATTTCAGCGCTGCATCGCTACCGTGTGCTGCAAATATATCAAAGGCAGCGACCTCGGCGCGGATGAAGCCGCGTTCGAAATCGGTGTGGATAACACCTGCGGCTTGCGGAGCTTTTGTGCCGCGTTGGATATGCCAGGCGCGCACCTCATTTTCGTTTCTTGTGAAATAGCTAATCAGATTCAGCGCAGCAAAACTCTTGTGAACGACCTGCTCCAAGCCACTTTCTTGAGCGCCAGCAAGTTCTAGTAATTCTTTCTGATCTTCGGGGGCCATGCCGAGTAGCTCTTCTTCAAGCTTGGCGCATAGCACAACGAATTCAGCCCGCTGCTCTGCGGCAATGTTTTGTAATGCGCGCGTGCAGGCATTTTGACTGCCCAGTCCGGTTTCATCCACATTAGCAGCCAGGATAACTGGTTTGGCGGTGAGAAAACGCAATTCGTGAATCAGCGTGTTGAGAGCGTCGTTTCGTTCAGGGAAACTGGAAACTGGCAAACCGGCCTCGAGATGAGTTTTTAGCCCCTGGGCTGTTTCCATCACCGGGATGAGCTTTTTATTTCCCTTGATGGCGCTAATAAGGCGCTCGATTTTTCGTTCGAGTTGTTCGAGATCCGCAATGACAAGCTCAAGCTGGATAGTATCGAAATCAACCCTGGGGTCGATTCCCTCGTGGACATGTACAATATTGGGGTCGTCGAAACAGCGCACAACATGCACCAGTGCGTCTACATCGCGGATATTCCCTAAAAATTGGTTGCCCAGGCCTTCTCCACGGCTGGCGCCGCGTACCAATCCAGCAATATCCACAAACTCGATCGTGGCAAATATCGCCTCGGGCACGCCGCTGAGTTCTTTCAGACGGTTCAGGCGTTCATCGCGCAAAGGCACAATAGCCCGATTGGGTTGAATCGTGCAGAAGGGGTAGTTGGCGACTTCGGCGTTTTGTGCGTGGGTAAGCGCGTTAAAAACCGTACTTTTACCGACGTTTGGCAAACCGACGATGCCAATTTTGAGACTCATCGATTGTTATAGGTCAGATGTACAGCTTGGACAGCGAGTAGCTTTAATCGGAATGGCGGAAAAACAGTACTGACATTCCTTGGTGGTGGGTTCTGCGGCAGGAACTTCTTCTTCCTTTTGCAGCCGGTTGACCGCCCGAATGACCAGGAATAGTGCAAAGGCGACAATCAGGAAACTGATGATGCCATTGATAAATATGCCATAATTGATCGTGACGGCTCCTGATTCTTGAGCCAGTGCCAGTGTGGCGTAGGGGCCAGGGGCGGGACCGGTTTTGAGAACCAAAAACAGATTGGAAAAATCTACGCCGCCCAGCAACAACCCAATCGGCGGCATCAGAATATCATTGACGAGCGATTTGATGATCGTTCCGAATGCGCCGCCAATAATGATCCCGACTGCCATATCGAGCACGTTGCCGCGCATCACAAATGTTTTGAATTCCTTAATCATGATACGACTCCTTGTGAAATAAAAAAGGGTCTCTGGGAATCCCCGTGGTAGTTTTTTTCGCATTTGGGGGTGTGAAGCGGGGCGAAGCCCGCTTCACACCCCCAAATGCGAAATTTCTCACGGCAGTTCCCAAAGCGCCATGAAAAATGGTGGTCCACAGAAGGTAGGGGGAAAACTCCTCATTGGCCTGCATACAAAAAATATAAGCTAGAAGATTCTATTGTTCTGGGGGATTATCAATGCGCAGGCCATGCCCGCGAACTGTGGCGATATACGTGTGATCGGGATCAATTTCTGCTAGACGGCTGCGCAAACGGCGTACCAGCGCATCAAGCGCCTGATTGGTAATTGCTATTACGGAATTGTCGCCCCATACGGCCGCCATCAGTGTTTCGCGATTGACTACATCGCCGTTATTTTCGTAGAGTGTTTCCAGTAATTGGTATTGGGACGCAGAGAGTGGCGGTAGTACCTCAACATTGCGCACCCAGACCCGATGGGAGCGTTTTTCGATATAGAGCAATCCGCGTTTTTTAGCGGTGGAGGTGGATTCAAATTCGATGGGCAGGGTGGCATCCGAACTCAGGTAAACAAATTTTTGCGCCAGCGCTACATGGATCACATCACCGTCGACTAACGCAATTGGCTCATCAATCTGTTTGCCGTTGCAATGCGTGCCATTTTTACTTTGGAGATCTTCCAACATGACGCCATTTTCTGTGATCGAAATGCGTGCATGGCGTCGGGAAACCTGTCGATTGTGAATCGGAATATCGCAATCGTCCTCTCTCCCGAGAATGACATGCTCTCTAAGCATCCAGCGTTGACCATCCAGAATGCCTTCGTGACCGATCAGTACCGGTATGTCATGATTGTTTTGCATGTTTTTCGTTTCTAGAAAAGATCGTAGTTGGTCCTGAAGTCCCTTTGAACTCGGTCATTAGGAAATGCCGTGAGAAACCCCTAAATCAGGACTACTACCACGGGATTCCTAGAGACCCCTTGAACTACCTTTGGCGAGTTATCTTTATCCGAGTATAATATCATAAAATTTAACATATGGAAGAATTGTAACGGTAGAAATGCCAATACCTCATCGAACTGGAGAAATCTTAAAAGAACGCTACAAAATAAACCGCATCATCGGGCAGGGTGGCATGGGCAGCGTTTATTTGGCGGATGATTTGCGCCTGGAAGGGCGTTTGTGTGCGGTAAAAGAAGTCTTTCACGACCCGCAGATTTCCGAAACGCTTCGGTTACAATCGCGCGAGCAGTTTATGCGCGAAGCTACCGTTCTGGCTCGTTTAGATCATCCCAATTTGCCCAAAGTGTCCGATTTTTTTTCTATCCTTGAAAGAGATTATTTGGTGATGGATTTTGTGCCAGGGCGCGACCTCAGCATATTGATGACAGAAGCGCGGCTTAAAAATGAATTTCTGGAGGAGCGAGAAGTCCTCACATGGGCGGCTCAACTTGCCGATGCGTTGATCTACTTACATGGCCAGACCCCATCGATTGTTCATCGGGATATCAAACCGAGCAATCTAAAACTGACACCCAATGGTGTCGTCAAATTGGTGGATTTCGGTCTCGTGAAAATCCTATCTAGCGATGAGATTACCATCACCGTGGTGCAGGGGCGCGGCACTGCAAACTACACGCCATTGGAACAATATGGCGGCGACGCGGGCCACACCGATGTGCGCAGTGATGTGTTTTCATTTGGCGCCACCCTGTATCATTTGCTCACCAATCGTTTGCCGCAAGAAGCGCGGGATCGATTTTTGCAGCCGGGGCTGCTTGTGCCGCCACGCGAAATTAATTCGTCATTGAGCCCGCGCACCGAGCGAGCGTTGCTTTGGGCGATGAATCTGCACCCTGAAGAGCGACCACAAAGTATGGAATCCTTCCGGCAGGCGTTGCTGGGCGAATGGAATCCGGTCGGTCAACCAAAATCACTCATGCCTGCACCGACGCTGATTGACTTGCTTTCATCTCCATTTGAACGCCGTCTGATCTGGATTTCATTAGGATTGTTGTTTATCAGTTTGATCGCAACCCTCTGGCGATAGACTTTGCGATAGTTATCGCAAGACTCCACTGAAAAAACTACCGTGCAGGTGTTCCCGCCGGAATATATGGGGGT
>CALCSH010000127.1 GCA_937893815.1 uncultured Anaerolineae bacterium
AGTCTTTATATAAACAATCCAAAACAGGGAGAGCATACCATAGATAACACACACTGCACCCTATCCTGGATCTTTGTAGACCTATTTTACCGCGCCTGGGAGGGAATTCTTTCTAACAGGTTGGTTAACGCCTGGGCCACCGCGGCTGGCTCTTCGAGTTGGAGCATGTGCCCGGCCTGGGGTAAAATCTGGCTTTCTGCATTAGGAAGTTGATCGGCGAGATATTGGGCGTGGCGCGGTGGGGTGAGTAGATCGTTTTCGCCGCAAAGCACCAAACAAGGAACCTGAATCTCTACCACAGAACGCATTACGTCGAATGCATCGCAAGCCAGAAAATCGCTATGCAGTACAACCGGACGAATTTCAGCCATTCGTTTGGTCGCCAGTTGTATCAACCGCTGCGGAGCCTGCGGCCCGAAAGCGCGTTCGATGATCGTATGAATTGCAGACGGGAAGGTCTCCGGATGATTGGTATTTGCCAGAAGTACAGGATCCACCCGCAGCCGCGCGCTCGTGCCCACCAACCCAAGGGCCAGAACTCGCTCCGGGTGTTGAATCGCCATTGTGAGGGCCACTGCTCCTCCCATCGAATGTCCCACAAAAACTGCCTGATGAATTTTGCGCTCATCCAGCCAGGCCAGGGTACTCTCAACATAATCGGTGATGCTCTGCCGCCCGCGGCCTTCGGATTTTCCATGACCAGGCAGGTCTATGGCATACACCTGAGCATCGGGCAACCTGCGGATTTGCGGTGGCCAGTGCAAATGCGTGCCCCCTGCCCCATGAATCAGCACAATGCTGGGGCATTGGGGGGTTCGAGCGAGATGCTCAAAGGCGTAAATTCCAGCATGGATGGGCATATTAACTTCCTTTGCGGTGTGCTGACTGCGGAGAGCATACCCGTTCAACCTGTTTTGTACTGACTCAACTTCAAACGGAAAGATGTTGTAAAAGGAGGCGAGGTGTGCACCCCACCCCTTTTATTAGAATTTTCGCTGCGAAGGCGTTCACCTGAACAGTTATCAATTTTCGGTTTTTTTGTCAATCGCATGCGTATACAACCTTACGACACTTCCGAGTCCGATCAGCACCCCCCCAACAATGAAATAGGGAGTTCGCTGAAAAAGATTGGCGATTTGTTGTGGTGTGAAATCGGGGGCGCCGTGGCCGTGGATGCCAGTCTTGAAGGCCATCAGCAACAATGTGAGTGGGACAATGCTGGCGCCTGCGATGATGCCAAGCAGTGGAGCGCGCAGCAGCAGGCGGATTCGTCGTATGTGGTTGCTAAATGCCACGCGGGCAGTTAGCAGCACAGCAATGAGTAGCGCGAAAGCATTGGCGATATTTTCGTGAGTATCTTCAATGGGGAGCCAAAACAGAATCGCCACCCCCGCCCCGATGGCAGCCAAACGCAGCCATAACGGCACAGAGAAGGCGGTGGGGTTCATACGCTATTGCGGATGCGATCTACGGCTTCTTCGGTCAGCGGAATAGCAACTTGAATATGGGTGCCCACGCCGGGGGTTGAATCGATGTTGAGCACGCCGTTGAGCAATTCGGTGCGCTCGCGCAGGTTAATCATCCCCAGGCTGCCGCGGTGTTCGTAAGAGGCGGTGACAGATTTTACATCAAAGCCCAGGCCATCGTCTTGAATATCGAGCAGCGCTAAATCTTCTTGAATCAGGCTCAGGCGCACATGGATATGTTCGGCCTCGGCATGTTTGCGGGCGTTGTTGACAGCTTCTTCAATGATATAGAAAATTACGCCTTGTTTATCCATTTCGAGTTCGCTGACAACTTCCTGGGCGATATCGGGCAAGATATTTTGACGATAATCTTCGGCCATTTTTTCGGCCATCGTTTCGACAGCAGCGCTCAACCCTTGTGATTCAAGAACCAGAGGACGCAGGGTGAAGAGCATATGACGAATTTCTTTGGTAGTGCGTCGGGCCAACTCTTCAATTTTGAAAAGCTCATCAGCAGCGGCGCTTTGATCACGCTCCATCAGGCGGCGGGCAAAATTAACGCGCATTGCAATGGCAGCAACTGATTGTGTAGGGCCATCGTGCAAATCACGCGCCAGTTTTTTGCGTCCTTCTTCCTGAATTTCCATCATGCGCTCTTTTTCTTGTGCCAAATCTTGATACAGGCGAGCGTTCTGAATGGAGATTACAGCTTGCTTGGCGATGATATTAAGCACTTCGCGGTGTGTGGGGTGAAAGAAATTGGGCGTAGGGTGAGCAAAAACAATCACGCCGTATGTATCGATGCCTTGCCGCAATGGGATACAGTATAACGATGCGCAGCCCTGCAGGGCCATAACCCGCCCTAATTCAGGGTCTTTGGACGGATTTTCGGAGAAAATAGCGCCACCCTCATCAATCACTTCCTTGAGGATGCCATTTTGAGCCGGGAAGGTTTGATTGAGATCCGCAGGTGTCAGTCGCCGAGATGCGCCAAAATATAAATCTGGATTATTTTCGTTGTCGTTGGCGAATAAAAGCACTGCAGCCACAAGACGATCTTCCGGGTCATTGCTGGTCGTCAGCGCGCGCATCCCCATATCCAACGCGGATTCGAGTACGCGTTGATAGTTGAGTGTCGATGTGAGGTTGGTCAGCAGGTTATACACCTCGCGCATGCGGCTGGCGTCGAGATGTTGTGCTTTAACTTTGGCAATTTTCTGACGTTTGCGCGCTTCTTCGCGCTGCTTTTCTTTGCTGACAGAATGATGCGCTCGATTACGGAAAGACCAATAAAAACTAACCAGGCCGCCACCGAGAATGAAAGCCAGTAAACCAATGATACCCATCAGGGTTGCAGAATTTAGCGATGTTATAAAATCAGGCATGTCTATTCAACTCGAAGGTGATTGTTCGTAATCAATTTTACTCAATGGGGAAGAAAATTTCAAAAAAAATAGGGGCACGTGCGGTGCAGAGCGCCTTACACACCCCTATATCATTGAACTGCGTAAGTGCTATGTTACTCCCGTTACCGGCGGTACAATCATACCCCAAAAGCATCGAAATGGCAAAAAAAGCTAGTACCAAAGTGCTAAAAAGGCGTGGGCGAAAAACGGGCAACCGATTACGGATGAACTGACCGCTTTGGATCTTCGAATTGCGATCGGTTGTCCGACTTCAGTCGCCCGTCGTTTATTGCTTGCTACGTACTAAAAACTTCCCGGCTTAGTCATCCATATGCTGAATAATCGCATCGCCAAACTCAGAGCATTTCAGTTTGGTGGCGCCTTCCATCAAGCGATGGAAATCATAGGTTACGGTCTTGGCTTTCACCGCACCGCGCATGCCCCTGATAATCAGATCCGCCGCTTCATGCCAACCCAGGTAGCGGAACATCATCTCACCAGAGAGAATCACCGAGCCGGGATTGACCTGATCTTTGTCGGCATATTTGGGGGCGGTACCGTGGGTGGCCTCGAAAATGGCCGCGCCGGTCTCGTAATTGATATTCGCCCCGGGGGCGATACCCATGCCGCCAATCTGTGCGGCCAGCGCATCGGAGAGATAATCGCCATTCAGGTTCATCGTGGCGAGCACATCAAATTCTTTGGCGCGGGTAATGGTTTGCTGAAAAACAATATCGGCAATCGTATCTTTGATACGCAACTTGCTCTTCCATTTACCATCGCCGTGAGTATCCCACAGTTCCAGCGCTTCCTTGACTTCATTGAGAATTTCTTGCTGCTTATCAGGAGCCATCATTTCGAAACCGGGGTCAATCATGCGCGCATTTTCTTCGATACTCAGGCCAGGATTGGCTTCTCGGTTGCCCAAAATCCAGGTTTCGCGTTCGGTGACGATCTCGTTACGGAATTCGCGCGTGGCAAGCTCGTAGCCCCAATTGCGAAAAGCGCCTTCGGTGAACTTCATAATATTGCCTTTGTGTACCAAGCTAACACCCTTGCGGCCATTGTCAAGCGCCCAACGAATCGCCGAGCGCACCAGGCGTTCGGTGCCTTCTTTGGAGACTGGCTTGATGCTGATCCCGGACGTATTGGGGAAACGGAATTTTGCGTACTGCTCGGGGAATTTTTCCTTTAGCATAGCAATGAAGGCAGTATTTTCTTTCGTGCCATATTCAAACTCCGCGCCGGTATAAATATCTTCGGTATTCTCGCGGAAAATGACCATATCGACATCTTCGGGGCGCTTTACCGGGGAAGGCACGCCATCCAGGTATTGCACCGGGCGCAGGCAAACGTATAAATCCAGCGCTTTACGCAAGGCAACATTCAGCGAGCGGATACCACCGCCAATCGGGGTCGTCAGCGGGCCTTTGATACCGACTAAAAATTCCTGGAACGCCTCAATGGTTTCATCGGGCAGCCAGGAACCCGAATTATCGAATGCTTTTTCACCCGCATAAACTTCCATCCAGTGAATTTTTCGCTTCCCGCCATACGCTTTTTCAACCGCGGCATCGAATACTCGTTCTGACGCCCGCCAAATATCGCGCCCTGTACCGTCGCCCTCGATATATGGCAAAATCGGTTGATCAGGAACCTGTAACGCACCATTTTGAATTCGAATTTTCTCGCCGCCCGCGGGAACTTTTACCATGGAATACGACATAACCTAATGCTCCTTCTGTAATTGAGTTTGATAGCAAAATAAATCGATCTCATCGCCGACCTCGCTACACTTCCACAGTCATCCTTCATAGAACAACGAGTGACACAAGGCGTAAACATGCTACCCTTTTGATGCAAAAAACGCCATCTGGTTTCATAATTCAGGCAACCAGTACTATGCTCAGCGCGTCGATTATAGCATCCCCACCAAAAGTGGCAAGCGCCCCGCCAACCCACACAACCCCTGGATTATCTAGGTATACGTTTCCGCGCTCGATAAATACCGAGCGCGGTATAATCCAAAACGCGGCGACACTCCTTCCCAAAATGCACCGCTATGCCGCAAGGACCACTACGTTTCAACCTTTACTCTCTTTGCGCACCCTTTTCGTTTCAGGGTCTGGCGGCTTGGCGGTTAAAAAAATCAGCTCTTTGAGACTTTGCGTGGAGGTTCCCAGATTTGGGGGTGTGGCGGGTGTTTCACACCCGCCACACCCCCAAATCTGGGCTTTACCTTGCGAAATCTCAGAGACCCTAAAAATCGTAGCGCAGCGCGCAAATTCTGTAGGGGAATTTTCAATCCATGGAGTTATTTATGCCCGTAGAACCTCACATCCCCGCCGAAACAAACAATACATTTTGGCACACCCTGACTTCCGGTGAAACCCTAAAAAAGCTGGGAGTCGCTCTCGAAAATGGCCTTTCCACGGGGGAAGCCCAGCAACGCATCTCAACCTATGGCCTAAACAAACTAAAAGAGGCTCCACCAATCACCATTTGGCAAATGTTGTTGGCACAATTCAGCGATTTTGTCGTGATGCTGCTCATCGTGGCCGCGGTAATCTCTGCCGCGCTGGGCGATTGGGTAGAAACCGCGGCGATTCTGGCGATTGTGATCTTAAATGCCGTATTGGGAGTGGTGCAGGAACGACGCGCAGAGGCGGCTTTAGCGGCGCTGCAGGAGTTAGCAGCACCCGAGGCAAATGTCTTACGAGGTGGCAGCCGCATCAGCATCCCAGGGCGCGAGCTTGTACCCGGGGATATTGTCTACCTCGAAGCGGGCAACTATATCCCTGCCGATGTGCGGCTGGTGAACACCGTCAACCTGCGGGTGGATGAGGCTCCCCTGACCGGCGAATCGGTTCCTGTGAAAAAAGAAGCCGGAACAACATTTGCCGCTGATACTCCCATTGGTGATCTTCAAAATACTGCCTTCATGGGCACCGTCGTGACGTATGGCCGCGGCATCGGAGCCGTGGTGGCCACGGGCATGCAAACCCAAATTGGACGTATTGCTGAAATGCTGCAATCTGTCGAACAGGAGCAAACCCCGCTACAAAAACGTCTCGACCAGTTGGGGCGCACTCTGGGCTGGGCTGCGCTGGCCGTTTGTGGCCTGGTTTTTGTCATAGGCTGGTGGCGCGGCACCCCACCGCTGGAAATGTTCATTATTGCGGTGAGCCTGGCGATTGCCGCCGTGCCCGAGGGCTTGCCTGCCGTAGTGACGATCAGCCTGGCGTTGGGGATGCGCGAAATGATCAAACGCAACGCGCTCATCCGTCGTCTCTCCTCAGTGGAAACTCTCGGTTCTGCCACTGTGATTTGTTCTGATAAAACCGGCACCCTGACACAAAACGAAATGACGGTAACCCGCGTGGCCGCCGACGGCGAATTTATTGATGTCTCTGGCAGCGGTTATACTCCCGTGGGCGAGTTCTTACGGGATGGAAATGCCGTAAATTTGGATGATTTTCCAGCGATCCTGACAACATTGTGGATTGCAGCGTTGAACAACGATGCCGTGCTGGAACTGAAATCTAACGACAAAGGCGAAAAAGTGCATGTGATGGTTGGCGACCCCACCGAGGGCGCGCTGCTCGTCGCTGCCGCCAAAGCTGGAGCTATGCCCAGCCCGCTTAATCAGGCATATCCACGCATCCAAGAAATCCCCTTTGATTCCGAGCGTAAACGCATGGTTACGGTGCATACCGTCAGCGATCCAAAACCTGAAGACATTTCGCCCTTCACCGATGATAAACAACGCCAATGGTTTGTGGTGGCTGTAAAAGGCGCACCGGATATTGTCTTGCAGCAATGCACCTATTACCAAAACCGCGCAGATCAGGCCGTGCCGCTGGATGATGAGCAGCGCCGCCGAATTATTGAAGCCAATGACCGCATGACGGAAGATGCGCTGCGCGTATTGGGTGTTGCTTATCGCGTTTCAGATAATCTAGATAATGATCATGACGGCGACTTTCTGGATGACGATCTGGAATCAAATCTGATCTTTGTTGGGTTGGTCGGTATGATCGATCCGGCCCGCCCCGAGGTATCCCCCGCACTAGACGTTGCTCGCAAAGCAGGCATTCGTACGGTAATGATTACCGGCGATTACCCGAACACGGCACGCGCAATCGCTCAGGATATTGGTTTGCTGCATGAAGAGCGCGGTGTGCTCACCGGTAGAGAATTGGATGAGCTGGATGAACCTGCCCTGAGAGAGAAGGTACGCCATGTGGATGTGTTCGCTCGCGTTTCGCCACAGCACAAGATGCGCATAGTGCAGGCTTTACGCAGCAATGGCGAAGTCGTGGCGATGACCGGCGACGGAGTGAACGATGCTCCTTCAATCAAACAGGCCGATATTGGCGTGGCGATGGGCATCACTGGTACGGATGTGACCAAAGAGACCGCCGATATGGTGCTAACCGACGATAATTACGCCAGTATCGTTTCGGCCGTCGCACAGGGGCGCGTGATTTACAGCAATATCCGCAAATTTGTGTACTACCTGCTCTCGTGCAATTTGGCCGAGATCGCGATTATCTTCATCGCCACCCTGGCGGGTTTGCCTTCCCCGCTGACAGCGATCCAATTGTTGTGGCTGAACCTGATCACGGATGGCGCACCCGCTCTGGCCCTGGGTGTCGAAAAAGGCGACCCGGATATCATGGATCGTCCCCCGCGCCCACCCTCCGAGCCGATTATCAACCGCATGATGCAAGCCGGGATCGTGATTCAGACGATTGCGATTACGGCCATTACGCTGATAGCTTATAAGATCGGTCTCAATCAGCATCCGGGGCAACCAGAGATGGCTGAATCGATGGCGTTTGTGGCGCTTTCTTTCTCGGAGTTATTACGCGCGTTTACCGCCCGCTCTGAAGTGTATCCGATTTTGAAACTGGGCTTATTCAGCAATCGCAGTATGAACTGGGCTGTACTTTCTTCGATAGTTTTGCTGCTGGCTGTAATTTATATCCCCTTCTTGCAACCGGTTTTTGATACGGCTCCCCTGACCTGGGCGCAGTGGCAGTATCTCTTGCCCTTGCTGTTTTTCCCCGCTTTGGCTGCCGAACTGACCAAGTGGTTCATCGCGCGACGACGAATGGCGTAACCAGGTTTCGAAGTTTTTCGTATCAGACCCTGAAGGTTTCCGCTCCCGGGTTTTACTCGGAGTTTGCGAAGACCTTCAGGGTTTTTTATTTCTCATCCACAGGTTATTTTTCTATGAATCTTAACCACGAAGTGTACGAAGGAACACAAAGGGGCAAGCTTTTCACTTCGTGATTCTAGGTGTCCTTCGTGGTTTTATTTTTGCTTCATCACGCATAAATCACATACTGGCGTAAAAATTTCTCAAGGGCACTGTAGAAATGCTCAATCGTTTCTGGTTTGCGGAAGCCGTGACCCTCGCCCGCATAGAGATGATATTCGTGCGGCACACCGTTTTGCTTCAGCGCAGCGACAATCGCATCCGATTGGGCTTTAGGCACGACTTTATCATCCTCGCCTTGGAAGACAATCAGCGGGTCTTGAATCTTCTCGGCGAAAAAGAGCGGTGAGCGTTCACGATAAAGTTCCGCCGCCTCGGGCAGCGGCCCCAGCAATGAGTCCGAGTAGCGTTCTTCGAATTTATGCGTATCCGCCGCCAAAGAGAATTGATTGGCTACCCCGTACAGGCACACCCCGGCCTTGAACACGCCGGGATAATCCTCCAGCGCCTTGAGTACGGTGAACCCTCCAGCGCTGCCACCCATAATCACCAGACGGCCATTATCGACACGCCCCTGAGCTACCAGATGACGCGCACCGCTGACAGCATCCTCGACATCGTAGACACCCCAGTTACCACGCAGCATATCCCGGTAAGCGCGCCCGTAACCAGAGCTGCCACGGTAATTAACTTGCAAGACAGCAAAGCCGCGCGTCGTGAAGAATTGAACTTCGGCATCGAACACAGCGCCGCGCTGACTGGTCGGCCCCCCGTGAATCAATACCATCAGCGGCGGCATCTGGATGCCTTGGAATTGCACATGCTGCGGGTTATAGAACAAACCATGAACATCGCCGCCGTCCATGCCAGGCCAGGAGACGGCTTCAGGCGGGGTGTAGGTATCGGTGGTTAATTCTTCGGAGGTAGAACGCCGCCACACACGACAACCCTCATCAGGGCCGGTGGTGATAATCCGCTTGGGACACACTCCGCCGGATGCAATCAGAGCCATGCGCTCCTCATGCGGGTGAACGGCGATCTGCTCCAGCCAGGTATAGGTTTCGGGCAGCGCTATCTGCTTCTCCCCACCACTTTCTACATCCACCTGCCACAAGCTGCAAGTTCCAGATTGAATGCGGATACAATAAATCCGTTCACTGTCAGGGCTGAATCCGAACGTGCGCAGGCCCTGCACCCAGGCCGGGATGCCATGCTCTGCCTTCGCATGAGTCAATTGGCGTGCAGTGCCACTTTCCAAATCATAGCCATACACTTGCCACCAGCCGCTCTCATCAGAAATATACGCAAGATAGCGCCCGTTCGGCGAGAACTGCGGTTGGAAAATCGAAATGCTCTCACTCCCCGCTACTGTGACAGCGTCATCCACCCGCCAACCTTCAACCTGCAAACTTGCCACCTTGAGCGTCGTCCCGTCCCAGGGCATTTGCGGATGGTTCCAGGCGATCCAGGAGATTTTTTCGCCGCCGGGATGCCAGCAAGGCTGCATATAGAAATCGTCGCCGGATGCCAGTTTGACCGGCCAATTTTTCCCATCGCTGTTTACAATCGCCAGTGAATCTTGATGCTCATAGGTGTGGATAAACAGCAATCGCGTACCATCGGGGGAGAGCGACGGAGAAGCGCACGCGCCAAACTCCGGGGTGATCGGCTGAGCCGTTCCGCCGCTTTGGGTGGATTGCCGGTAAAGTCGTTTGCTCTTGGCTTCGACGAAATACACCGCCCCGCGCCCCACGCAGAAATCACCACCGCCATACCCTACACCCGCGCTGACGTTGTAGTCGCTGTTCAGATCTCGGAAAGCTTCGCCATCGGCTGGCTGCACAACAAGTACACCCCCGGCCCCACGGCTCTCGCGCCAGATGAGTGAGCCGTCATCATCCCAGGCGATATCACTGATCCCCAGCCCCGCGCCGATGCGTTGTGGGGAAATGGGGCTAGGCCACAGGCCAAATTGTTTTTTTGTTTTCATGGAGAACTCCTGTTCAATAGTTAGCAGATTGGCAAATTCACAGGTTGGCAGCTTGATGGTTTCAAGCCTTTAAACTTGTCAACTTGCTAACCTGTAAACGCACGGGGGCAAACGTCCGTCGATGTATTTCCGCTGGCCCTAGCCGTTCGATGGCCTGCCGATGCGCTTGCGTGCCATAGCCTTTATGCGCCGCCAGACCGTATCCGGGATATTGGGCATCGAGTTCAATCATTAACGCATCACGGGATGTTTTGGCGATCACAGATGCCGCGGCAATGGTCAGGGAACGCGCATCGCCTTTGATGAGTGAGGTTTGTGGGATGTCCAGATCGGGCAGTAACAAGTAGTCGAGCAACAGATGTCCGGCTTGAATGCTCAGGGTGGCAATCGCGCGCTGAACCGCCAACCGCGTGGCCGGGACAATACCGTGAGCATCGATCTCTTCATGGGAGGCAAAGCCCACGCCGTATGCCAGGGCTACATGATAAATGCGCGTAGAGCAGGTTTCACGCTGGAGAGCTGTCATCTGTTTGGAATCTCGCACTCCCGCCAAGTCACGTTCGAGGTTCCCCTGTGGGGGCAGAATCACGGCTGCCGCCGTCACCGGCCCGGCTAACGCGCCGCGTCCGGCTTCGTCAATTCCAGCCACAAATTGAATCCCCACCTGCCAGAATTGGCGTTCAAATTCTAACGTAGGCTTTTTTGGAATTAACGCCGGGTCAATCCTCGGCATCGTACCATCCTCGCCAGGCGTTTCTATGGATCGCAAGAATATCCAATGCCATGTGCAGGGCATCGCGCACCGGGTTTAGTTTGGTATCGGCGTTGAAATACCAGGGAATAGGAATTTCACGGATGCGGTAACCGCGGCGGCGCGCGGCGACCAGCAACTCAATATCGAAGGAAAAATTATTCAGGGTTTGGTGTGGAAAGAGTTCTTTCGCAGCTAACGCATGAAAGCATTTGAACCCGCACTGCGTATCGTTCAGTCCGGGCAGTGCCAGAGTGCGAATCATCAGGTTGACGGCGCGCCCGCCCAGATGACGGTATTCCGGTTCGTTATACCGTATCGCGCCGGGAGCTTCACGCGAGGCGATAGCTATATCGAAATTTTCCAACTGTGGGGGAATGAAGCGATTGACCTCGGCGATAGGCATCGAAAGATCAGCATCGCACATAAAGCGATATTCGCCATTTGCAGCCAGCATCCCTTGCTTCACAGCCAATCCTTTTCCGGGGGTCGGCGCTTGCAGCAGGTGACAATTGGGGTTTTGCAAAGCGAAGGATTGGGCAATTTCGTAGGTGCGGTCGCGGCTGCCGTTTTCGACAATCAGCACCTCCGCCTGATACTCTTGGGTTTGCAAAAAAGCAAATATCTGCTCCAGTGTACGTGGCAAACGCTGCTCTTCGTTATGGGCGGGGATGATGATGGACAGGAACGGATTTAACAAGATGAGCTTCCTCAATTGGGGCCGGGAGACGCGGACAAAACCGAGTGTTGGCAGCCGCGGTAAAATGGATTCCAGCCCGAGGGATCAGGCAGTAAACAAGATCAGCATCAAAAACCCGACCAGAATAAGCACCTCAACAATAACGATTGCGCCAAGAACCAACCATTGCTGGCGAGAGAAATTGAAATGTTTTTTTAACGGGTTGATGGTTTCAGTAAATCCAGAATCGATGCGCTGAGAAAAATCATTGATGGCCGATTCTTTTGGCTCTCGAATTTCAGGCTCCATGGCTTTTTGGGCAGTCTGAACGAACAATTCGACGAGTTTGTAGCGCCGCTCACGATCCATAACAGCGGATCCATCGGCGAGTTGGTTGGCAAAGCGATTGATCCCATCCATAAGAATTACGCGGACATCGGGCCGCGGCGCATCCACATGCGTGCCAGGGTCAGTCATTATCAGCGCACTTTCAAGAGGCAGGTCGTTATAGCCTTTTTCATGCAAAAATGTTTCCACAGCGCGGGTAATTAACAGGGTGCGCATAATCAGGTTGGGTTTAACAGCCTGAAATTTCCCATTGCGACTATTCATGCTGCCCCAGGAATTTCCCTGAGCGCGAAAAATACCTTTGGTCGGGCTGTTGTAGAGCACTGTAATCCCCTGTGAACTAATCAGAATTAACGGCACGGTGATATCTGCACCAGAAATTCGAATATTGCGCAATAGCGTATGGGAATTGTCGAGAGTGCGACCAAGATGACGCTCAACAACATTTTGCGATTTCATATCCGCAGGCCAGCTTGAGCCATACTGCATGATTGCTTTTGCACGCTCAGCGACAGAGATTTTTCCGTCACTATAAGGGATGGGGGATAAATCGCGGGTAATCACAGCCTCAACTCCCTTCCTACAAAAATGGCAACTGCTACGGTAGCTGCCTACCTAATGGGATGAATATTTTCCAACACACTACTACTGAGGGTATTGAGGAACTACCGTGAGAAACCCCAGGTTTAGGGGTATAGAGCGTGCTCCGCACGCTCATTACTCCTAAATCTGGACAACTACCACGGGGAGTCCTAGAGACCCAATACTGAAATTATACCAGCGCCCCATTCATAAATTGGTTAAACAAAAAGGGTGTCTGGGAAACCCCTTGGTAATTATCCACAAGTGGGGTTTCTCATGGCAATCCCAAGGTGCTAACAAAAATCCCCGGCCAATAATCGCACCGGGGATGGATCAACAAAATAGCAATGATGGATTAAAAGACGGGTGCACCTTCGAGAAAATCGCCTTTTCCTTGTGCCTTACCAGCGACAACGTGCTCGCCGCCTTTTTTACCTTCCAGGCGCAGGGCTTCATGGAGAACAAAGTCGTTTCCCATATGGGGCTTGCGACTGCCAACATAAAAACGCTCCCCCTCCTGCAAACGACTGAGTAATGTTTGACGGCTGAATAGCAGCATATCTGTGAAAATAAATCCCCGGCGTTCGTACCCCCGGACCCAGTCTATATTTCCGTCTGGGGCATAGTGTACGGCTTCAATCACACCTTCATATTTTTTTGCTTTGATCATTGGCACTCCTCCTGCCGGATGTTTGACACCCAGAGATTCATCCATTGTTGTAACGGCTCAGCTTCGAACGCAAATATGCCGAAGTAATGGGTGTTTCTGAGCCGTTGCAAATATTTTTCGCTTCCGATAGATTATACACTTTTTAGACAACCTATGTTAGAAGAATGAGAACGAGGCTTTAGGAACTGCCGTGAGAAATCCCAGATTTGGGAGTATTCCCAGAGAACCATGAGAACAAAAGAGCCGCATTCTTTAAAATGCGGCTCGGAATTGTCAAGCGAGCTATCGAAAAACTACAGCGATTTCAGATATTCGTCAATCGCTTGTGCAGCTTTGCGTCCACCGACCATCGCTGTCACGACCAAATCGGGGCCGGTAGCCGCATCACCGGCAGCATACACACCCGGGCGGGAAGTGGCACCGGTTTCAGTATCGGTTTTGACCAAACCCCAATTGTAGGTTTCCAAATTGGGGGTAGTTTTGCCAATAATTTCATCGGGCCAGTAACCCAGCGCCAAAACCGCGGTATCCGCTTCAATAATGAAATTCGAGCCTTCAATATTCACCGGACGGCGGCGGCCCGAATCATCGGGTTCACCCAATTCCATGCGCAGGCACTCCACGGCGGCGAGATGACCATCGTCGCCAGCAATGAATTTGACGGGCTGGGTGAGAAATTGATAAATGGCGCCTTCTTCTTTAGCCATCTTGCGGTCTTTCGAACTGCCGGGCATTTCGTTTTCAGTACGGCGGTAGACACAGGTCACTTCCTTGCTGCCCAATCGTAGCGCAGAGCGCAATGCATCGGAGGCGGTATCGCCACCACCCACCACGATCACTTTATCGCCAATTTCCAGTGAGTCTTTCAAATTATCGGGGAGCAATTCTTCTTTGACGTTGGCACGGATGAGAAATTCTGTGGCAAGATACACACCGGGCAGGTCAGCGCCTTCGGCTTTTAGCGGTGCATCAATCTGGCTGCCGATGCCAATAAAGACCGCTTCATACCCTTCGGCGAAGAGATCATCAATTGTTTTATCTTTACCAATAACCGTATTGAAAGTAAATTCGACGCCAGCTTTTCCCAAGTCTTCAATGCGCTCGAAAACCACATCTTTTGAAATTTTAAAATTGGGGATACCGTAAGTCAGCAATCCGCCGGATGCAGGCTTGGCTTCAAAAACGGTTACGCCATGCCCTTTTTGTAAAAGCTGCTCGGCGCACCCCAACCCGGCTGGCCCGGCACCGATGATAGCAACTTTCTTCCCGCTTGACTCACCGACGGGAACCGTAACACCTTCGTGCTCGCGGGCGTATTGGATTGCAAACGCCTCCAGAATACCAGTCAGTACAGGTTGGTGATCCTTATTGAGCACACAAGAACCCTCACAAAGTTGTTCATGAGGGCAAACACGTGAGCAAATTTCGGGCAAAGAACTGGTTTGGCGGTAGAGATCGGCGGCTTTGTTAAATTCACCATGCTCGATCAGCCACATGGCCGAGGGAATATCGTTATGCGGGGGGCAAGCAACCATGCAAGGCGCTGGATCCGGGCAGTGGATACAGCGCGCGGCTTCAAATTTCGCACGTTCTTCATCGAGGGGAATAACAACTTCATTAAAATCAAGAACACGATCTTCGGGTTTTCGCAGGCTCAAATGATAAAAGGGTTTATGCGCGCGATCTTTACGATCGAGAGCTAAAAATTCGCTAGGGATGGCTTGAGACATAAGGTACATTCCTCCAAAGGCGGGGTGGTTAGCGTTAAGGATAATAACGAGTAAGGATGTTTGATTTCAGTTCCAGATGTCATACTTTTCTATCCCGGATGTCACAAACCCGTATGACGATTGTCGACGGTTTATACAGCATCAAAAAAAGGTGTCCATATTCAAAATTCGCAGGGAAATTGTATAAACGCAGGTGCTTGAAGGGATGATTCTAGCCAAAAGTCTGGTTGCAGGATTCATATTGGCGCATGCCAGTAAATTTACGGATCCGCGTCGCTCCTGGCTAACAATCAAGTGTAATTACAATTGCCCCGAAATCGTAACT
>CALCSH010000128.1 GCA_937893815.1 uncultured Anaerolineae bacterium
CCCCCATATATTCCGGCGGACATCTCCGTCATCGGCTTTTTGCAGTAGAGTCTTACCTGAAAGAGTATGATCCCTCCGCCTGTCCAGTCGTGGTTTGTGCAAAATAATTATGGTTCCGTAGTATCGGCGCGCCCGGTCGCTGGCGGCTGTATCAATAACGGTATGATTCTTGAGTCCGCTTCTGGTAAAACCCTTTTCCTCAAAACCAATCATCAAGCGCCTGCGGATATGTTTGCCAGGGAAGCCGATGGCCTGAATGCCCTGCGAACCGGCGATGGCCCGACCGTGCCGCGCCCTTTGCTATGGGGTAGCGATTTTCTCCTGATGGAGGATTTAGCCCCCTCGCCGCGCCAAAGTGATTATTGGATGGAATTTGGGAGCCGCATGGCGGCATTGCACGCGCATACAAGCCCTCAGTTTGGCTTTGCACATAATAACTATATTGGCAGTACGCCGCAACCCAATCCTTGGATGGATGATGGTTTCGCCTTTTTCGCCGAGCAGCGCCTTGGCTTTCAGACTCAATTGGCTTACGATAGCGAATGGATCGGCATTGCCGACAAAACCCGCCTCGAGCAACTCTGCGCGCGGCTGCCGAATTTGATTCCCGCTCAGCCGGCTTCTTTATTGCATGGGGATTTATGGAGCGGGAACGCGATGACCGATTCCCGTGGAGCATCTGCATTGATTGACCCCGCAGCGCATTACGGTTGGGCTGAAGCCGAACTGGCTATGACGGCGCTCTTTGGCGCATTCCCCGAAGCGTTTTATCGTGCCTATGAGGCCGCGCGTGCCCTCGAAGCGGGCTATCGCAGTCGTTTTCCGCTGTATAATCTATATCACCTGCTCAATCATGTTAATCTATTTGGTCGCAGCTACCTCGGCCAGGTACAAGCAATCCTCAGCCACTATGATTAAATCCATAACCCCAGCCAACGCAACTCAACCCGATATTGACCCCATGACTGAAATTCATTTTGACCATATCAAAGTTAGAGATTTGCGCGAATTCGCCGAACGCGTATTGGGCAGCGCCCAACCCGGACAGTTCATTCCCATCACGATGCAACGCGCCCTGGCGCATGCTAATAACCCCTATGCCGCCAAAGACGATGTTGCGCTGCTTGTGGCTGTCGATGAAGATGATGACATTGTTGGTTTTTTTGGCATTTTGCCGCTGCTGTTGCGCCACGGCGAAGAGCTTTTCAAAGTCCATTGGTTCACTACCTGGTCAGTTTCGTCGAAAGTGCGCGGCGCAGGCGTTGGCGCACAGCTCATGGCTGAGGCGCTCAGCCTGAAACAAGATTATCTAATTGTGGGCAGTGTTCACGCTCGCCGGGTGTGCCGTAAAAATGACTTTTGGGAGCGCGCTCCGCTGCGCTACTATTGGCTAGATGCCACCGGTATGGGCCATCTCAATCCACTGGTTTGGCTGCGGCGCGTCCTGCGAAAAGTGGTGCACCGATTACATCTCAAGCGCGAAGTGCCTTTAAAAACGAAATGGACAAAACGCGTCGATGGATGGTTTGCTCCCTGGATGAAGAAGATGGTCTACGGATTAGTGAGCGGCCCACGGGACTCGCTCTTGGCGGGTATCCACTATGAAGAGGTGACTCGCCTTCGGGCGCTTCCGACCACCCCCGGGCTTCGTCCGCAGGTTGAACTGTACCGCGGCGTGGACGCGATCAATTGGATGTTGCAATACCCCTGGATCGTGGACGAAGGCCAATCCGTCACCGAAGAGATGCAGTACTATTTCACCGATACGCGCCCCCTGTACCGCGTTTTTGGGGTTGAAATTTCCTCCCCGCAGGGCGAGTATCTGGGATTTGTAGCTTTTTCGATCTCACGCAAATCAAAAGACAGTGTTATTCTGAAAATGATGGATTATCAATTTTCCCGACCTGAAGATCAGCGTTATGCACTGGCCCTGGCGATTCAGTATGGGAGGCAGTACGCCGCCGATACCATCGAACTGCCGCATGAAATGGCCCAATATGTGCGCCCGCATTGGCTGGGAAAACTGCTGTTGCACCAGAAGGAGCGCATCTACCAATGCATGCCCAAGGCGGAAGATAGCCCTCTGGCGCACGCCTGGGAAGATTTGGCCTTCAAGCTGGTGGATGGCGATATGGCGTTTTCGTGAAAAGCTACAGGTTTGCAGTTTGAAAGTTCAACTTTCCAAATGAAATCTCTATTTTTAAAAATTCTTCAATTCATTGCGCGTTTGATCCCCTTAGGCGTGTATTCCTCTCGCCTGCGCCGGGAGCCGATTGATTTTTTCTATCACGCCGTTTCCGACGAACCGATGGAACACGCCCGCTGGTTGTATTCGGTGGTGCCGGTGGCGCAATTTGATGCTGCACTGCAATATATCCGCACAACCTATACCCCCGTGGATTATCATCAATTGCATGCGCATTGCACGCAAGGTCAGCCCTTGCCAACGAATGCGGCGCATATTTCATTTGATGATGGATTTCGCGAGTGTTTTTCGATTGCCCGCCCGCTGCTGCTTGACTATGAAATTCCCTGCACATTTTTTGTCGCCACCGACTGGATTGACAATCGGGCGATGTTTTACCGCAATAAGATATCTCTATGCGTCGAACGTCTGCACGTTACCCCATCGGATAGATCAAACCTTGCTGCCCTGACATCAGACGCTACGACGCCAGACGCTGTGATTCACTGGCTCAAGCAACTGCGCCTTCCTGACGAGCCGTTGATTGATGAAATCTGTCGAATGCTAGGCGTGGATTGGGAATCGTTTTTGAGCAATGAGAAACCTTATCTCACTCGGAAGCAGATTCAGCAGATGTGCGCCGAAGGATTTGTGATTGGTGCGCATACCAAAACGCACCGCAAATTGATGGATTTGAGCGACGCGGAAATTGAAACTGAAATTGTCGAATCGTGCCAGTTGGTGCAGCAGATCACCGGGCAAGCGATCGTGCCATTTTCATTTCCGCATTCCGCTTTTGGAGTCTCTCGCGCATTGCTCGCCGATATCCGCGCCAGGCACCCCTTGGTGGGGTTGCTTTTCGATACTAAAGGAGTGCAGCAAGATGTGGGCTTTATCGTAAACCGCATCTGGGCCGAGCGTTCTCTCCCTTCTTCGGGTGGGAGTGGGGTCGGGGTGGAACGCAAATTGTCATCTCTCCCTGAACTTCTGCACAATGCGTATCAAGAAGCATGGGTGGACGAGGTGATGAGTCTGGGGCGAAAATTACGCGGTAAGTAATTTAAAAAAAGTGACAGGCACTTGATAAATGCCTACCACTTTTGAAATCTCACAAGGCAAAATAATTTTTGAAATTTGGCTGCCATCCCTGGGGGTGAAACTCGCCGCTGGATTTATCTTGATCATATTTCCCCGAGTATTCGCCGCAAATAATCTTGTCCAGCGCATTTACCAAATCATCAATTTCATCAGTGGTGTTATACAATCCAAACGAAATCCGCACCAGCCCAGGCATATCCGAGCGATCGCCCGCCTGCATGCGTTCGCGCACACCGTTGGCTTCGTTGTGCGATAAGCCCAGCAGATGTAGCAAATACGGATGAGCACAAAAACATCCGTTGCGCACTCCGATGCCGAATTCGTGCCCCAGAATCGATGCAACCAAAAAGTGGGAAATCCCCTTGATATTGATCGGGATGACACCCAGGCGCTGGTCGACGCTTTCTGGAAGAGTATCCCCGTAGACATCGATTTCTGTCATTTTCCCCAGCCGCTCCAGCAGATAGCGGGTCAGTTCGGCCTCGTGCTGGGCCACAGCATCCATGCCGATTTCTTCCAATTGGCGAATAGCGGCTGCCATCGCCACCGCGCCGACTACGTTTGGGCTGCCAGCTTCGTCGCGGTCGGGTGGTCCTGCCCAGGATACATCCTCCAGCGTGACGATTTCGACTGTTCCCCCGCCGACCATATCGGGGTCGCCGCGCTCAAAGGTGTCGCGTCGCCCGATCAGCGCACCTGTACCCAGCGGGGCATACATCTTGTGGGCAGAAAGTACCACATAATCCAGATGGCCGGGGTCGTCTAATGAGCGCATTTCAACTTTTCGGTGCGGTGCAAACTGAGCGGTATCCACGGCAATTTGCGCGCCCACCGCGTGGGCTTTCTCCGCCAGCCGGTGAACCGGGGTGATAAAACCAGTGACATTGCTGGCACCGCTGATGGCTACCACCGCCAGCCGCTCCCCGTATTGTGCCAATTTGGCGTCGAAATCGGTTTCGTCGATCCGTCCCTCGGGGGTTAAGGCAATATGTAGGGTTTGTGCAGCGGCGCGCCAGGGTAAATCATTGGAATGGTGCTCCAAGCTGGAGGTCAGTACGATATTGCGCTGCTCGGTGAAGGGGAACCGACGCGCCAGCTTGTTGACAGCCTCGGTGGTATTCTTGCCGAAGATGCAGATGTGCTGTGCCGGGTTGGCTCCAACAAAACTGAGCACGATCTCACGCGCTTGCTCATAGACATGCGTGGAGAGCTGGCTTTTATAACCCGTGCCGCGATGAACGCTGCTGTAATAGTTGAGAAAATCATTAACCGCTTCTCTAACAATATTCAGGGCAGGCGTTGATGCGGCGTTGTCGAAGTTGACATACCGTTGCCTGGTGCCATTGAGAATGGGTAACTCGGTGTCGAGACCGCCAAATAAGGTACAGTAATTCTTGTGGGGAGGATAATCGCTCATAAATAGCCTTTCTGTGGGATTTTGGGGAGTTGTCGCTATATTGTATCGCACTGTATACCGGCACTACGATATTTCCTGAAGTGCCAGTTTTTGGCGCCTATACAGGTAAATTCCTTGCGTGGGGGCAAATCGGACAAAATTACTTGCATTTTGAAGATGTTTCGTATATACTGTCTGTGTGTGTTTGTGGGTTAAAGTGGGAAGAAGTGGCGCGCCGGGCAACCGGCGTGTGCTCGTTAATAGGTAAATAGAACAAATGTTTTTAGGCCAGTACCGCCACTCGCTCGACGATAAAGGTCGTTTGACAATTCCTGCGAAATTTCGTGATGAATTGGCTGGCGGCGCGCACCTGACGCAAGGATTTGATCATAACCTGCGCCTGGTGACCAAGTCGGCATTCGACGAGATGGTAACAAAGGTCAGTCAGTTGAGTGAGGGAGATCCTCTGACCCGTATTCTGGCCCGTTTGATTTTTTCCGGTGCCAGTGAGGCGAACCCAGATAGTGTAGGCCGCATCCTGATTCCACAATTCTTGCGTGAAGTAGCTGGATTAGCAGATGATGCCGTGATTGTCGGCGTTGGCAAATCTGTGGAAATTTGGTCTCCTGCGGCCTGGGATGAACAAATGCTTTTGCTCAGCGATTTCGAAGCCAATTCACAGCGTTTTGCGGCACTCGATCTGTAGTCGCTAGTATGATTTGCCGGACTGTTCATGTCGTCCAGCCACTCATCTACCCAACCGACCCGATGACACACCTCCCTGTACTTTACCACGAAATACTGGAAGCCCTAAACCCAAAAAATGGCGGTTACTATGTTGATGGCACGGTAGGTGCCGGGGGCCACGCTTGGGGAATTCTGGATGCCAGTTCTCCCAATAGCAAGTTAGTAGGATTGGATCTTGATCCTCAAGCGTTGGATTTAGCCAGCCAAAAGTTGTCAACTTTTGGGGATCGCGTAACCCTAATGCAAGCTTCCTATATTACCCTCGGTGAGGCGATGAATAAATTGGGTTGGTCCTCTGTCCAGGGGATCGTTCTCGATCTGGGGGTGTCTTCGATGCAATTCGATACACCGGAGCGCGGTTTCTCTTTGAAGGTAGATGCTCCACTGGATATGCGTTTCAGCCCCCTGGCTAGTCTGACCGCTGCCGATTTGGTGAATTCACTCCCCGAGGCAGAGCTGGCCGATCTGATTTATCGCTATGGTGAAGAACGCAGATCTCGTCAGGTGGCACGCGCCTTGGTTCAGGCTCGCCCAATTTATACCACTCTCGAGCTGGCGCGGATTGTCAGCCGAGTGGTTGGAAAAGGTAAAAAATACACGCGTCTGCATCCGGCCACGCGCACATTCCAGGCGCTGCGCATCGCCACAAATCAAGAATTGGAAGCTGTCGAAACGGTACTCCCATTAGCGGTATCGGCTTTGGCTCCAGGTGGCCGATTGGCTGTAATTTCGTTTCACTCGCTGGAAGATCGTTTGGTGAAGCAATATTTTCATCAAGAGAGCCGGGATTGCATCTGCCCTCCGGAAATTCCGATATGCAATTGCGGGCATCGGGCAGGTATCAAAATAATTACTCGCAAACCGATACAGGCATCGGTCAAAGAGATTGATCAAAATCCGAGAGCGCGTAGCGCTCGCTTGCGGGTTGCCGAAAAGCTCTAAAATTGGCACGAGACTTGCAGGGTAAATGGCAGGTTCTCAATGTTGTTTACTTCTGGTGATGTTATGGAAAACATTTCACAATTTACGCAAGCATATTCTCAAGCTCCCTGGCGCAAGCAGCTTCAGGTGATTGGCGTATTTTTATCGGTGCTAATTATCATGTTGATGGCTGCAAGTGTGTTCGTGAGTATTACCGCGCGCACAGCCACATTGGGAAGAGATATTCAGCGCTATCGCCTGAAAAACGAAGATCTGGAATATCAAATCGCCAATCTGCAATCGGAGTTGGCTGCGCTCACATCGGCCTCCGTGATGAAGGTGCGCGCGATCGAAATGGGTTTCCAACCGGCGACCACGGATAAGATCACTTATATTCAGGTTGTTGGCTATACAGGTAAACCCAAGGCTGAAATTGCCGTCCCGGCTCAGAGTGTGGTTTCTGCCGCGCCGGTTATATTGCCAGCTTTCACGCAATCTTGGGTCGATTGGCTCGCCGAAGAGTTCCAAAATCCGATGGTGTCTGTAGCGGATATTCGACCATGAATATGAGAAATAATTTTCGATACACCAGCCTGGGATTGGTTTTTGCCTTTGTGGGGGTAATGATTATCTCCCGGGTGATTCATATTCAAATTGGGCCAACGCACGAGAGTATTATGGCCTTTGAAGAAGATGATGGGATGGAGTTGATCAATCTCCACCCCGAGCGCGGTGATATTTATGATCGGCATGGTCGGATGTTGGCCGGAAACCGACTGGTTTACGAGGTAGCCATCGAGCTTAGCTATGTGAAAAATCCAGAGACGATTGCCTGGGCAACGAGCGCCTATTTGGGCTTGGATTACAACAAAGTGCTGGCTTCAGCCAGCTTGAAGCTGACAGAAACCGATCTCTGGCATATTACACTAGATAACTTTGTGCCTTATGAGAATGCTGAAATTTTAATAAAGCTTAAGCAAGATCTACGTGAGCACCCTGAAAATGCTGGGGTAAGCTCAAATGGCGAACCGCATGATTTGACGGGGCTGACAATTACGCCCCGACTGGAACGGAAATACCCAGAAGGACAAGTGGCATCGAATGTGTTGGGTTTTGTTATGAAAGATGGTGCCAGCATCCAGGGTGTTGAGGAAGAACTGCATTGGCTGCTCTCCGGAGTCGAAAAACAAGAGACCGTTTCAACCGATCCGCACCTGGCCCTTGAACTCCCTGAAACTATTCATGGTGCCGATATCGTTTTGACATTAGATAGAGAAATTCAGATCGCTCTTGAAGAAGTGCTCGATGCACATATGGCGAGCAGCGGCTCAACAGCGGGTAGTATTATTGTCATGAATCCGCGGTCGGGTGAAATTCTGGGCATGGCATCCAACCCGCGTATGGATCTGGCCGGTGACTGGGATTTTGTCAATTTATTTGAGGGGAACTTGGCTTTTAACATGGCGCTGGATGGCTATGAGCCTGGCTCTGTTTTCAAAGTGGTTACCATGGCATCTGCATTGGATGCCGGTGTAGTTGTGCCTACAACCGAATTTATCGATACAGGTGGGCTTTCGGTGGATGGGTGGACGATTCACAACTGGGATGGTGGTGCCTGGGGTCCGCAAACCATGACCACATGCCTGCAGCACTCCTTGAACGTTTGTCTGGCGTGGATTGCGACAGAGCGGTTGGGTCCCAATCTGTTTTATAAATATCTGCGCGATTTTCAATTTGGCCAGCCCACCAATATTGAATTGGCGCGTGAATACGCTGGTCATGTGCGTTTTAACAACAATGAAAACTGGCATCTGATTGACCTGGCGACCAATTCCTATGGTCAGGGTATTGAGGTCACACCCGTGCAAATGCTGCGGGCAGTTTCCGCTGTGGCAAATGACGGCAAAATGATGACCCCCTATATTTTGCAGGCTGTGGTGGATAAAGACCGTCAATATTCATTCGGTCCAGAAATTGCCGGTCAGCCGATTTCAGCGGCTACTGCACATACCCTTTCGGAGATGCTGGCGGTTTCTTTGGAGCAAGAAGCTTCCACGGCTTTGGTGCCAGGGTATCGCCTGGCTGGAAAAACCGGCACGGCTACTATTTATAATGACAGCCTGACCAATGCCTCTTTTGTCGGCTGGGGCCCCGTGGATGATCCGCAATTTTTGGTGTATATCTGGTTATTTAAGCCCACGAGTACACCTTGGGCTTCACTGGTTGCCGCTCCAGTTTTTCATGATATTGTCGAACGGCTGGTGGTGCTGATGGATATTCCACCGGACGCTGTACGTCTGAGCATGAGTGCGAAATAAAATCGATTTATGTTGACTTTAGGTCATCTTCTGAACGCATTGATAGATCAGCATCCTGCCTGGGCCTCTCAGGTAATCACGGATGCAGTTGTTGATTCCCGGCAAATTATTCCGGGGGCGTTATTTGTGGCGATGCGTGGTGAGCAAGTCGATGGACATAGCTTTGTAGCGAGCGCATTCGAGCGTGGTGCCAGTTTTGCACTGGTGCAACAAGATATTCCTGAACCATTCGTGGGGCTAGACTTGCGTCCAGGGGCCGCACTCAACTTGAATTCCAGGGTTGAACTTCCCTGCATCCTGCGGGTAGAAGATACCCTTTTAGCCTTGCAGCGCATAGCTGCCTACTGGCGTCGTCAGCTCGATGTCAAAGTCATCGGCATCACTGGTAGTGTTGGAAAATCCACGACGAAAGAACTGGTTGCGACGGTTTTGGGGCAGCATTACAGCACGCTGAAAAACTCGGGTAACCTGAACAATGAAATTGGTTTGCCCCTGACTTTGCTTCGTCTGAGCGATGGACATCGGCGGGCAGTGTTGGAGATGGGCTTCTATGTGCCGGGAGAAATCGCTTTTTTGTGCGATCTGGCTCAGCCGCAGATTGGCGTGGTCACGAATATAGGAACGGTTCACGCTGAACGTGCCGGATCGCAAGAAGCGATTGCGCGTGGTAAAGCCGAGCTAGTGCAGTCGTTACCCTCCGCTCCCAGTGGTGTGGCGATTTTGAATTATGATGACCCCTGGGTGCGCGAGATGGCCGAAAAAACTTCCGCAAGCGTTTTCTTTTATGGGCTAGACCCGCAGGCGGATCTCTGGGCCGATCAGGTTGAGGGCCTCGGCCTGGAGGGAATTCGTTTTCGGCTACATTACAAACAAGAAACCTTGCACTTACGCGTGCCCATGATTGGCCGCCATTCGGTGCATACGGCTCTCCGGGCGGCGGCTGTGGGTCTGGTGGATGGCCTGACCTGGCAGGAAATCATCAGCGGTTTGCGTTCGGGGCATACCCAATTGCGTTTGGTGGCTGTACGCGCCGAGAGTGGCGCCTTGCTTCTGGATGATACATATAATGCCTCGCCGCAGTCCACATTGGCGGCATTAAATATGCTCGATGAAATTGATGGCCGAAAAGTAGCCGTATTGGGCGATATGTTGGAACTTGGCCAGTATGAGCATGAAGGTCACTGGAAAATTGGCTTGCGTGCAGCAGAAGTAGCCGATATTTTGATCACTGTGGGCGAGCGCGCCCGCATTATTGCCTCCGCTGTGCGTCGTACACGTTTCCCGGAAAATCGCATTGCTGAGTTGGAAGATAGCCAGCAGGCCATTGAATTTTTACGAAAAAATCTACGAGCAGAGGATATCGTTTTGGTAAAAGGTTCGCGTGGTATGCGCATGGATCGGATTGTTGCCAGCCTGGAGGCGCGTTCATGACACAAACATCTGTGTCTCTGGCGCTAGCCGCTTTCAGCTTTTTATTGACGGTGATATGGGGCAACCCGTTATTGCGGATATTGCGCCATTTTAAGATGGGTGAGCAAATCCGCATGGATGGCCCAGAGCGGCACTTTGCCAAACTTGGCACACCGACCATGGGTGGGCTAATGATTGTGCTGCCGGTTACGTTAATTACCTTGTTATTGAATGGCGCATCCCTGATTGGCCCCACGGAGGTGCTGGGAAACTCGGTGCTGCTGCCAACCGGCGTGTTGGTTTTATTTGCACTGATTGGCATTGTGGATGACTGGGCTGGCCTGCGTGGCAAGCGCACCGATGGTCTCAGCGCCCGGATGAAATTTCTCTTGCAAACGCTGATCGCCTTCTGGGCAGCTTTTGGCCTGTATCACTACCTGGATGCACCCCACCTGTATTTGCCGGGCTTTCACATCGAATTCAAAGTTGGGTTGTGGTATATCCCGATTGCCATGTTCCTGATTGTAGGATTTTCTAACGCCATTAATATCACCGACGGTCTGGACGGTCTGGCTGGGCTGATTTCTGTGACGGCATTTATCGCGTATGGTGGCATTGCTATCTTGCAGGGCCAAACCTTTGTTGCGCGTTTTTGTTTTACCTTGGTAGGTGCTCTATTTGGTTTTCTGTGGTTCAACGTTCACCCGGCACAGCTATTTATGGGCGATACCGGCGCTTTAAGTCTGGGAGCAGCCTTGGCAGTGGTTGCTCTGATGACCGGTCAGTGGGCGGTGCTGCCGATTATTGCCATTATTCCTGTGAGTACTACGCTGAGTGTGATGCTCCAGGTTCCGTATTTTAAACTCACGCGGCGTATCTACGGCGAAGGCCGCCGTCTGTTCAAGATGGCGCCGTTGCACCATCATTTTGAACTTTCAGGCTGGAGCGAAACGCAAGTGGTTCAGCGTTTCTGGTTGATTAGTTTGATGACCGCGATGATTGGAGTCGCGTTAGCGGTATCGTAATGGTGATTGAGTGGAGTGGAGAGCGCGTTCTGATTGTGGGGGCAGCCCGTCAGGGAATAGCACTAACGCGCTTCCTCGTTGACCGCGGCGCAAAGGTGGTTCTCAACGACAGCCGCAGTGCAGACATGCTCCACGAAGCTCAAGCCGTTTTGGGCGATCTGTCGATTAAATGGGTGCTGGGCGGTCATCCATTGGGTATTCTTGATCAAATTGATTGGGTCTGTCCATCCGGTGGGGTGCCGTTAGAACTTCCGCTGCTCGTCGAAGCACTGGCGCGCAAGATTCCGCTGATCAACGATTCGCAGATATTCTTGGAGCAAGCGCCTTGCAAGGTAATTGGCATCACCGGCTCGGCGGGAAAAACAACGACCACAACGCTGGTTGGACGCATGGCCGAAGCCGCTTGTGATCTGCAGCCGCCGATTTTCCGGCGTGCCTGGACCGGTGGAAATATTGGCAACCCGCTGATTACTGACGTAGATCAAATGATGGTTGATGATATTGCTGTGATGGAACTCTCTAGCTTTCAACTGGATGTGATGACCCGTTCTCCCCAGGTGGCGGCTGTACTCAATATTACGCCCAATCATCTTGACCGGCATGGCACCATGCAGGCCTATACGACGGCAAAAGCCCGGATTTTGAAGTATCAGACACCAGGGGATGTAGTAATTTTGGGACGTGATGACCCTGGGGCCTGGGAGTTAGCAGATTCCCTCCGGGGTGGTTGCATCAGCTTTGGGCGGCAGCGCCCACCCGAGGGCCAGCCCGGCATTTTCCTGCACGGGGAATGGATCAGCCTGTGGGATGGCACATCCACTCACGATCTCGTACCGCGTACGCTGATCCATTTACGCGGAGAACATAACCTGGATAATGTGTTGGCGGCCTGTGCAATTGCCTCGGCGGTTAGAATTCCACCCGAAGCGATGCGCTCCGCCATTGACGGTTTTTCGGGTGTGCCGCACCGCCTGGAGTTTGTGCGTTCGTGGCGCGGTGCCGATTGGTATAACGATTCGATCGCCACAGCCCCAGAGCGCGCCATCGCGGCCATTAACGCCTTTGATGAACCGCTGGTGCTTTTGGCTGGCGGGCGTGATAAAGATTTGCCCTGGGATCTTTTTGCTCTAGCAGTGCAGCAGCGGGTGGATCATTTAATTCTTTTTGGTGAGGCCGCAGCGCTGATCCGCAGGGCGATGGATACAATTGGTGTTGCAGAACACTCCTATACTTTGCACGAGTGTGCCGGGTTTCAGGAAGCCCTGGATACAGCCGCAGAGGTAGCTACTGAAGGCGATGTGGTTTTGCTGGCTCCCGGTGGAACCAGTTTTGATGAATTTGAAGATTTTGCTGAACGAGGAGAATACTTTCGAAAATGGCTCAACCAACAGGTGTAATGGCATCGCCGCGTGACGTGAAGCAAGAGTCTGGATTACCTTCGACGCGCTTGAAGATCGATGTGCCCTTGGTGTTGATATTCATCACACTAATTGGGTTTGGCTTGTTGATGATGTACTCGGCAAGCTGGAACCCGTCTCTGCAATTGTCTTCCGACGAAAATATAATTGGATCGCCGACCTTCCTTTTTATGCGCCAATTGCGCTGGCTGGCGTTGGGTTTTGCCGCCATGATTTTCTTCGCCTGGCTGGATTACCATTATTGGCACTATCTTTCGATTGGTGCTATGGGCGTGACGTTATTGGCGTTGGTGGCAGTATTGTTTGCGGGACAAAATGTAGATGGAGTGACCCGCTCCTTTAGTAAAGGCTCTGTGCAACCCTCGGAGTTAGCCAAATTTGTGATTGTGATTTATTTGGCGGTCTGGCTGTATGCCAAGCGCGATCAACTGAATGATGTTGGGTTTGGCCTGTTGCCTTTAGGTGCAATTGTAGGAATCACTGGCGGTTTAATTATGCGCCAGCCCGATTTGAGCGCTGCCGGAATGGTATTTATTTTAGGCGCGCTGATGTACTACCTGGCCGGAAGCGATGCCTTCCAGACGACTGTTTTGATTCTAATCGCTGGTGTAGCCGGGTATCTCGTGCTGCGATTCAACCCTACAGATAATGATCGCGTGACCAAATTTATCAATGGCTGGAGTGATATTCTAGAATCATCGGATCATGTCATGCATTCGCTGGTCGCTTTTGTGCGCGGGGAGTGGTTTGGTGTTGGCATAGGCAATGGTACAACGAAACTGACAACCTTGCCCTTTCCACATACTGATAGTGTCTTCGCCGTTGTGGGCGAAGAGACCGGCGTAATTGGCGCAATTTGTCTGGTTATTCTTTATGGTGCACTTTTGTGGCGCGGTTTGGTTGTGGCAAGGCGAGCGCCGGATGGCCTGGGATCACTGCTGGCGGTTGGCCTGACCATGTGGATTACCCTAGAAGCGTATATGAACATGGCATCCCTGCTGGGGTTGATGCCTTTTGCTGGCAATACGCTGCCATTTTTTAGCATCGGTGGTTCCAGCATGGTGGCTTCGATGGCTGCTTTGGGCGTTGTATTGAATATTTCTCGATTGTCAGAACGTCAACAGGAAGAAGAATCTCGGAGGACATTTGGTGCGATTGTTGATTTGCGCCGGTGGAACGGGCGGCGGCGTGTATCCCGCGCTCGCCGTTCTCGAACGGCTAAACGCAAAATTTAAGCATGTGCAAACCCTGTGGGTAGGCGGAGAAGGCGGCATGGAGATATCCCTTGTCGCAGAGGCTAGCATCGCTTTCCAGGCGATACCGGCAGCCGGGTTGCATGGTGTGAACTTGCGTAATTTACCGGGGAATCTGTGGCGTTTAGTGCGCGGATTTTTTGCTGCTCGCCGAATATTGCGTAGTTTTCGCCCGGATGTGTTGTTCTTCACCGGTGGCTATGTGGCAGTCCCAGTGGCGCTGGCTGGTTTGCGCATTCCGACGGCACTATTTATTCCGGATATTGAACCGGGTTTGGCGCTAAAAGCGCTCACGCGCTTTGCAGACAGAATCGCGATCATTGCCGCGGATTCACGAAAATTCTTCCTTGGAAAGGAGACACTACTGCTTGAAACTGGGTACCCAGTACGTCACGACCTGCTCGCGTGGAATCGCAAAAAGGCTCAACTAGCCTTTGGCTTGCAAGATGATTTACCTACCCTGCTGGTTTTTGGAGGGAGCAAGGGCGCCCGTTCGATCAACCGTGCCCTTTTTGCGGCCCTCTCGGATTTGTTGGCTGAAATGCAGATAATTCATATTAGTGGAACGGCGAACTGGCATGAAGTGGAAACTGCCCGAGGCGATTTATCCCCTGAAAAAGCTGCCCGTTATCACGCTTATCCATATTTGTACGATGAAATGGGTGCAGCTTTTGCCGCTGCCGATTTGGCGCTTTCTCGCGGTGGTGCGTCCACACTGGGAGAGTTCCCTGCCTTTGGGCTTCCGGCGATTTTGGCGCCTTACCCATATGCCTGGCGTTATCAGAAAGTCAATGCCGATTATCTGGTCAAACAAGGTGCCGCAGTGATTTTGGCCGACGAAGATCTGCTCGAAAAGTTAACGCCGCTGGTGCGCGAATTGATCCACGATGCACCCCGTCGCCGAAAAATGGGTGAGTCCATGCAAGCTGTGGCGTGCCCCGATGCTGCAGATGAAATTGCAACCATGCTGAATCAACTTGCGGAGTAAAAACAGCATTTTGGAGTAATCATTATGGTAAGCGTACTTATTGTCTTTTATGTATTTGTCATTCTTTTTGCCATCATTGGCTTTATGCGTGGTTGGGCTATGGAAGCGCTGGTCAGTTTTAGTGTAATTCTGGCGTTATTTTTGATTACGATTGTTGAAACGTTAATGCCGGTTGTCAAAGAGATTATCGTTGCCGACGCAACAAGACAATTCTGGATTCGCGTCATTATTCTTGGCGTATTGGTATTCTTTGGCTATCAAACGCCAAGAATTTCGCGTCTAGCGGGGGCTGCCCGTAGAGAGCGAATTTCGGATGCGCTCTTGGGCGTTTTCCTGGGTGCGATAAATGGGTATCTGATTTTTGGTACCCTATGGTATTACCTCGATTATGCAAAATATCCGTTTGATATCATCACGGCTCCTACCGACGAAGCCGCCCTGGGTATGATTGCACGCATGATACCTGCATGGCTGGGCAGTGGATACGGCATTTATGTCGCCGTCGGTCTGGCATTCTTGTTCGTATTGGTGGTGTTTCTCTAATGACACAGCACGTACACTTTATCGGAATTGGTGGCACAGGCCTTTCGGCGATTGCCCGGGTTTTGCTGGAGAGCGGCTACACCGTTAGCGGCTCCGACCAGCACTATTCTGCTCTGGCGCAAGCTGTAGAGAAAGCCGGCGCGCGGGTGTATCAGGGCCATCGCGCAGGAAACATTGCCACGCCCGATTTAGTGATTCGTTCATCAGCAGTGCCGGACGATAACCCTGAAGTATTGGCCGCCCAACAGGCTGGAATTCCTGTGTTGAAGCGGGCCGATTTTCTGGGACGTCTCATGCAAGATCGTTTGGGAATTGCCATCGCCGGTTCTCATGGCAAAACCACCACTACAGCAATGATCGCCTGGGTACTGAGTGTTTTGGGGCAGCTACCCTCCTTCATTTGTGGCGGCGATATCACCAATTTGGGTGTAAATGCCCGCTCCGGGGAAGGTCCAGCTTTTGTGATTGAAGCGGATGAGTATGATTATATGTTTTTGGGATTGAAACCCCGCATCGCGGTGATCACCAATGTGGAGCACGACCACCCCGACATTTTCCCAACCCCGGAGAGTTTTCGGCAAGCTTTCCTGGATTTTGTGAGGTTACTGCCATCCGATGGCATCTTAATAGCGTGCAGTGACGACCCCGGCGCCCAAGAGATTCTGGAATCCGTAAACGGCATCCAGAAAATGAGTTATTCGCTGATATCTCTCGATGCGGATTATGTTGCCGAGAATATCTGCCCCAATACACTTGGTGGTTTTGATTTTGACGTCAGGCGCGCAGGTGAAATACAGGCTACGATTTCGTTGCAGGTTCCCGGGCAGCATAATGTGGCGAATGCGTTGGCGGCTTTGGCCGTTATCGACCAGATGGGATTGCCGCTTGTGAAAGCTGCCAAAGGGCTGGGCGAGTTCCTCGGAGCCGGACGCCGGTTTCAGGTGGTTGGCGAAGTTGGGGGAATCACCCTCATCGACGATTACGCTCACCACCCTACAGAAATCCGCGCCACGCTGGCGGCCGCCCGCTCCCGCTATCCAAATCGCAGAATTCGGGTGGTATGGCAGCCACATACTTATACTCGCAGCAAATTGCTCTTTGATGAATTTGCTGCATCGTTCGATGACGCCGATCAAGTTCTGGTGACGGAAATTTTCCGCTCCCGAGAAGCGCTGGAGCCAAATTTCTCGTCAGCGCAAATTGTGGATGCAATGCAGCGCGATACCGCCCGCTATATGCCCACATTGGCAGCAGCGACAGCGTATTTGCGTGAACATCTACAGACCGGCGATGTGCTCCTGGTGTTATCTGCAGGCGATGCCACACAAATCAACGCAGAATTGTTGTCTAGCCTGCAAATTGTTGGAGAGGTGTAACAGTGATGGATGAAGAAAAACGCACCTATCAGGCCGAGAGCATCGGATTGCGTGAATTGCGTTTGAAATCACGAGCGCAACAGAACGAAAAAAAAGGATTGCACAATCCCCTGGTAAAAGAGCGCCAAGGTAAATTCCCGCCCGAAGAGCTGATCATTGGCATTATTGAGAGGATAAAGAAACTGTAAGTGGACCGTTGAAATTGTTGATAACTTGACTTTTGCATACGATGCACATTTTACAATAAACGATGAATCGAACCGCCCAATCGTCCGTTGAAGTTTTGCGATCTATGTTTGGCGATGCTTGCCAAACAGATGTAGCGCTGGCGCGTTATACTGCGGCGCGGGTGGGTGGGGTGGCAGAAGTGTTAGTGTTTGTAAATTCTGTAGATGAATTAGCTCAAGCTTCACAGCAGTTATGGGCATTGGATGTGCCATTTCTAGTGCTGGGGGGAGGCTCGAATGTACTGGTGAGTGATCGCGGCGTGCGCGAGGTTGTGCTGATTAACCGGGCACGTGAAATTGAGATTGATACAACCGTTGATCCGCCCGTAGTATGGGCCGGTTCTGGTGCTAATTTTGGCAGTCTGGCTCGACGGGTGGCTTCTTATGGCTTGTCAGGCCTGGAGTGGGCGGCTGGCATCCCAGGGACAATCGGCGGCGCCGTATTCGGAAATGCCGGGGCACATGGCGGTGATGTAGCGGGCACGTTGAAGATGGCAGAAATCTTGCATCGGGATGGTACACGAGATAGCTATTCTGTAGGCGAAATGGGCTTTGAATATCGTTCGAGCCGCTTAAAACGAGAAAAGATGAATGCAGTGGTGCTTGCGGCAAGTTTTCGACTTGCGACAGGTGACCCGCTGCTCGTGCAGAAAAAAATGGAAGATTACGCTGAATTTCGACACCGCACCCAGCCCCCTGGGGCAAGTATGGGTTCAATGTTCAAGAATCCACTCGGTGATTATGCAGGTCGTTTAATCGAAGCGGTGGGTCTCAAAGGCGCCCGTGTGGGAAATGCAGAAATCAGCACCTTGCACGCCAATTTTTTCATCAATCACGGCGATGCAACGGCAAGCGATGTCTTTGAATTAATCTCGGTGGCGCGCAAGGCAGTCATGCAAAAATTTAACCTGGCGCTTGAATTGGAAATTGAGTTATTGGGAGATTTTCCTCCTTTGGATTGAGCTTATGGCAGAGAAACTAAAAGTTGCGGTTTTGTTTGGAGGGCGTTCGGGAGAACATGCAGTTTCCCTGATGTCTGCGCGTGCGGTGTTGAAGGCGCTGGATATGTCGAAATACGATGTGATTCAGATCGGCATTACTCATGATGGCGTTTGGTTGAGTGGCGAGAATGTTCTGGCTGATTTTCTGGCCCGAAAAATTGACCATCTGATCCCCGTCACCCTGCTGCCTGACCCCAAGCGCAAAGGATTGTATCGTATCCAGAATATATCTCAAGGTGAGCAGTTTGAGCATTTCACCGATGTGGATGTCTATTTCCCGGTACTGCATGGTACTTTTGGTGAAGATGGCACGCTGCAGGGCTTATTTGAGATGGCCAATACGGCATATGTCGGTGCGGGTGTGTTGGGCGCATCTGTTGGCATGGATAAAGCGGTTTTTAAAGCTGTGATGCGAGCAAATCGTATTCCTGTCGTTGATGAAGTTCTGGTGCTGCGTAGTGAAATTCAGAATCAGCTTGAAACGCTTCTCACCCGCGCCGAACAAACGTTATCCTACCCGTTATTTGTGAAGCCAGTCAATATGGGATCGTCTGTCGGTGTGAGCAAATGCTACAATCGCTCCGATTTACTGGAGGGGTTGATAGAAGCAGCCCGCTTTGATCGCCGGATTTTGATCGAAAAAGGCATTAATGCCCGCGAGATTGAAATCAGCGTTTTGGGCAATGATCAGCCTCAGGCATCAGTTGCTGGGGAGATTTGCCCCGAAGCCGATTTCTATTCGTACGATGCTAAATATCATGATGATCGTTCGCAAGCGATTATCCCGGCAGAAATTCCTGCAGAGACAGCCGAACGAATGCGCGAGACCGCCGTGCGTGCCTATCAGGCGATTGATTGTGCCGGGATGGCGCGGGTTGATTTCTTGTTGGATAAAGAAAGCGGCGAATTCTATCTCAATGAGGTGAATACGTTGCCCGGTTTCACTCAAATTAGTATGTATCCAAAATTGTGGGCAGCCAGTGGAATGTCATATTCTGATTTATGTGACCGGCTGATTGAGCTGGCACTTGCCCGCCGTGCTGAGCGCGATCAGAACCAGTGGCATTATGAAGGTGAAAGATAATCCTTGTGATAAAACGCGAGCCATCCTCATCCCGCTCCGCTCAGGTGCGGGAGAAACGCCGTCAGACGAAAGGCAAAGTAAAACCTCTGTCTCAGCGCCAAAAAAATCTTGGCGATCGGCAGGGTATGCCTCCTGTGATGGTTCGTGGCAGCAGCGAGTCAGACCCTGTGCGTCGATCGCGTCCGAAGGCAAAACGAGTTAAGCGTCGCTATGATATTGCCATGCCAACGCCGGGCGTAGAGATACGGCTGCCTTCCATACCTGAAATCAAGGTTAGCTGGCGTTTGTTGTCATTCTTGCTTATCCTGGTTTTTTCGTCTGCGTTATATTATTTGTTTTCATCGCCAATCTACCGCGTACAGAATATCGAAATGGATGGCGGTGTATATTTGTCGGCGGAGAGCCTTCATCGTATGCTGCTCGTTGATAACAAACCCATTTTTATGATTGAGCCTCAAGTAATTGCTGATCAACTTGTGGGTACATTGGATGGACTGCTTTCAGCATCGGTTTCGGTCAATTTTCCGGCACAAGTTACCGTTACGGTGGAAGAACGCACGCCAGTGTTGATTTGGGAGATGGAAGGAACCTCCTATTGGGTGGACGCTCAGGGATATTCGTTTCCACCCCGCGGGGAGGCAACTGACCTCATCCGGGTTGTTGCATCCGCTCTCCCCCCCGCGCCGATTACCCTGGAAGGCGTCGATGATGTGAAAGGGTCGCAGCAATTAATGATGCCAGATATGATTGCCGCAATTGTATCCCTTCGCAATTATGCGCCGGACGGCATTCAAATTCTGTATGACGCCGAGCATGGTTTTGGCTGGTTCGATCCGCATGGCTGGAGTGTCTATTTTGGTATGAAGGATACCGATGTGAAAGTGAAACTGGCTGTTTACGATACCTTGCTGCGACGTTTAAATCAGGATGGTATTCAGCCCGCAATGATCAGTGTGGAGTATTTGCATGCTCCGTTTTATCGTCTGGAGCCATAGATATGGATTCGCCAATTATCGTTGGTATTGATGTAGGCACAACAAAAGTATGCACGCTGGTGGCTCGATTAGAGAATGATAGCCAGTTGCGCATTTTGGGCGTGGGAATTGAACCCTCGAAGGGTATGCGCAAAGGCAGCGTGGTTGATATGAACGCGGCTGGTGCGGCGATTGCGCGCTCCATCGAAAAAGCGGAACGAACCTCCGGCCTTGAAATCGAGTCGGCTTTAGTGAGTTTGGCCGGTTCGCATATTACATCCGAAAACAGTCGCGGCGTTGTAGGAGTGTCCGGACGTACCATCGGTAATGATGATGTTGCGCGTGCCGTCGAGGCCGCGCGTGCGGTAACGATTCCGCATAACCGTGAGATGATCCATGTGATCCAGCGCGATTTCGTTGTGGATGGCCAGGGTGGTATTCGCATGCCGATTGGTATGCACGGCTATCGCCTGGAGGTTGAAACGCACGTAATTACCGCGGCTGCCGCCACAGTTGAGAATTTACGGCAGGCAGTTGCTGCTGCTGGAGTGAGAGCGAGTCAGTTTGTACTGAACCCGCTGGCATCCGCCGAAGTTGTGCTATCCGATGCGGAGCGTGAGATGGGGGTGGTGGTTTGTGATATTGGTGGTGGCACAACCGATATGGCTGTTTTTATTGATGGTGATGTCTGGCATACAATGGTGCTCGGTGTGGGTGGCAATCATGTGACATCGGATATTGCCCACGGTTTGCATTTACCGGTTGATCAGGCCGAAGCGATCAAGCTGAAGCACGGGCATGCCTTGCAAAGCGAAATTTCTCCTGAAGAAGCCTTCTACATTCATCCTTTTGGAGAGGAAGACCCGGTAACGATTCTGCGCAGCGATTTGACGCATATTATCGAAGCACGCGTCGAAGAAATCTTTAGCCTGGTATTACAAGAAATTAAACGCTCTGGTTATGATGGCCTGCTACCCGCAGGTATGATTTTGACCGGCGGCGTGAGTAAATTGCCGGGTATCCGCCAACTGGCAAAAGATGTATTGGGTATGCCGGTACAGATCGCTCAGCCCAAAGGCATGATAGGCATGATCGATCAGTTAGATTCTCCGGCATTTGCCACCAGCGTGGGCTTGCTGCGCTGGGCAGTTTTGATGAGTGAATTTATTGGGACGTACAGCCCGCGCCGCCCGATTATTTCGGGCGAAAACGTGGACTGGGATAAAATGAAGGGCTGGCTGCGGCGCTTGTTGCCGTAGATAACTTTATTAACTGAGTTGGTGAGATTGATCTTCACAAATTTTAAGATTGAAATAACTATATGGAGTGAGCTTTTGGTAGAATATAGGAATCCTTTTGAGCGTTCATTATCAGATGATCAAGGTTTCCTCGGTTGTCAACTTCAAAGGCTCGAAACGAGGAGAAAGACAAAATGCAAACAATGAATCAACCCGAATCATTTGCCCGCATTAAAGTAGTTGGTGTTGGCGGCGGCGGCTGCAACGCAGTTGACCGCATGATCGAAGAAGGCCTGCAGGGCGTCGAATTTATCGCTGTGAATACCGATGCTCAGGCGCTGGCGTTATCGCGCGCGTCCATACGAGTGCGCATTGGCGATAAATTAACGCGCGGGTTGGGTTCTGGTGGCGATCCAGAAATTGGTCAAAAAGCCGCTGAAGAATCCGCAGAAGAGCTGTATAACGTACTCAAAGGCTCTGATATGACCTTTATTACCGCCGGAATTGGCGGTGGTACGGGCACGGGCGCATCCTCGGTGGTTGCCCAAATCTCACGCGAAATTGGAGCGTTGACGATTGGCGTTGTCACTCGCCCCTTCACCTTCGAAGGCGCTCGGCGGATTAAGTCTGCTGAACTGGGCATTAACAGCCTGAAAGAACATGCCGATACGCTCATCGTGATCCCCAATGATCGCTTGCTCCAGATTGTTGACAAACGCGCCAGCCTGCAAGATGCGTTCAAAATTGCCGATGATGTGTTGCGTCAGGGCATTCAAGGCATCTCGGAATTGATCACAATCCCCGGGCTGATCAACCTTGACTTTGCCGATGTGCGCACCATTATGTCCGAGGGCGGCGCGGCGCTTATGGCCGTGGGAAAAGGTTCCGGCGAAGAGCGCGCCCGCGATGCCGCCGAACAGGCCATCTCTAGCCAATTATTGGATATAACCATTGATGGCGCCCGCGGCATTCTTTTCAATGTCACCGGCGGCCCAGGGCTGACCCTCTTCGAGGTCAATCAGGCGGCTGCAATCATCAAAGAAACCGCACACCCTGATGTCAATCTGATCTTTGGCGCTGTCATTGATCCCGATATGGGTGATGATCTGCGTGTCACCGTGATTGCGACTGGCTTCGAAAGCTCGGGCATCCCGCGCAATATTATGGAACGCGCCTCCCGTCAGCGGGACGTAATGCCAGAAAGAATTGAACGCGAAGAATTCAAGCCACGCACGCTTAATACCGAAGACCTGGATATTCCCACCTTTTTGCGAAACCGTGTGCGTCCGTAGTTTGTAATCCCCTCGCCATTTTAGAGGTTTCAGCACCTCCTCACTGAAGCCTAATCTTCTGTTTGCCCCATGTTCCCCGCCACTGCTTTCGGGCGGGGAACTGGGTTTTAATCGCCAGTTTCTCGGGGCGGTGGAGCGAGATGATACATGTTGTGGGGCCTGCGCTGGAAAGCGTTTTTTTAAATCTTAAGAAATTACTCAGCCCTATAAAATATTAAGGTAATTAGTACCCCGGAAAGGTTGAACGATTAGCTCAGGCGTGCTAGAATGTACACGATTCGACCACTATATATTCGATCGTCTTCTTGTTTACCCCCATATATGGGGGTATATTTTGGGTGTAATTCATGCTTTGTCCTTATTGTCAAACAGAACGATCAAGAGTTATTGATACCACAAAAGATAAGCGCTGGGGTGTCCGTAGGCGACGCGAGTGCTTAGTTTGTGGCCAGCGCTTTAGCACAGTTGAGCGCCCCATTTTGGCAACCCCTTTACTGATAAAAGAAGATGGCACTCGCGAGGAATTTGACCGCGAAAAATTAATGCGCGGCATTCGAATTTCATGCGCAAAGCGTCCCGTTTCAGCCGCAGATATTCAACGTCTGGCAGGCGAAGCAGAAGCCACTTTACAGTCAATGGGAAAAGCCGAAGTTTCATCAAGAGTTGTGGGGGATATTGTGATCGCGGGTTTAAAAGAACTGGATCATATTGCTTATATCCGCTACGCGATCGTATATTTAGGGCTGGACGATTTAACCTCCATACGCAAAGAGATCGACCGCTTACTCGATACCAACTAAATCTGCGGGAAGCGGCAATTTAATAGTAAAGCAGAGAGGAGTGTATTATGGTATTAAATATCACACAACAAACGAATGTGTCACAGATACCTGATCATATGCGCAAGATTAAATTATCGGAGAATGCATATCAGGTTTTCAAGCGTCGTTATATGCGTCGGGATAAAAATGGACAACCGAATGAAACAGTAGAGGAAACCTTTTGGAGAGTCGCCTACCATATTGCTGCAGTGGATGAGGAATGGGGCGGGACTCCCACGGAGGTGGCGTGTCAGTTTTATGATCTGCTTGCCGAAAAGCGTTTTCTTCCAAATTCGCCCACTTTCACCGGCGCGGGTACACCTTTGGGGCAATTGGCTGCCTGCTTCGTGCTCCCCCTGAGCGACGATATGGGGCGATGGCACGATGGCATCTTTCAAACCCTCCGCAATGCGGCGTTGATTCAACAAACGGGTGGCGGTAACGGCTTCTCCTTCTCGCACTTGCGCCCCAAAGGATCGTTGATTAAAACATCTTCGGGCGAAGCCACTGGCCCGGTGGGTTTTCTGAGTGTCTATGACAAAGCCTTTGGCGAAATTGCTCAGGGAGGAACCCGTCGTGGGGCGAATATGGCTGTATTGCGCGTTGACCATCCCGATATCGAAGAATTTATCACCTGTAAGACCGATGAAAACGCGATTACCAACTTCAATATCTCTGTAGGCATTACAGATGCTTTTATGAAAGCGGTTGAAAACGATGCCTTATGGTCATTGCGTTTCCCGGATGTTGACCATCCTGCGTATCGCGGCTTTAGCGGAACACTCGAAAAAGCTGAAAATACGGGAATCCCGATCATCACCTACCGACGCGTGCGAGCGCGTGATTTGTTTGATACGATCGTTGCGCACGCTCACCATAACGGGGAACCCGGAGTTCTTTTTCTAGATGCGGCTAATCGCGGTAACCCGGTTCCTCACCTTTATGAACTTGAAGCGACAAATCCATGTGGGGAACAATTCTTGGGGCCTTACGAAAATTGCTGTCTGGGATCTGTTAATTTGGCGCAGCATCTTGCATCTGATGGCAATGTGGACTGGGAAAAATTGCGTAGTTCAGTGGAATTGGCAACGCGATTTTTGGATAATGTAGTCGATGCTAATGCCTATGTCCCTTCGGTGCCAGAACTGCGTGAAGCCGCTCTAAATGCTCGAAGAATTGGCCTAGGCATTATGGGTCTGGGCGATCTAATGTACCACGCGGGCATTCGCTATGGCTCAGTGATCGGGCAAGAATTTGCGGCGCAAATTATGGAATTTGTGCGGTATTATGCGATGAAAACGAGCATCGATCTTGCGGAAGAACGTGGAGCGTTTCCGGCGATTCGAGGCAGCGTTTACGATCCTGAGAATATTATCTGGGAGCCACCATCACCACTTAAGCCGTATCATCAAGATTGGGAGCGCCCAGTTTTGGATTGGGGCGGAATTGTCGATGGCATTCGCCGACACGGCATCCGTAACGCAGCCCAAACGACCATCGCACCCACGGGCACAATAGCAACCGTGGCAGGATGTGAAGGCTATGGTTGTGAGCCTGTTTTTGCCTTGGCCTACACCCGCCATGTGGATGATAATGGCGAAAACCTGAAACTGACTTATACAAGCCCGTTATTTGAGAAAATACTTATCGAAGCCGGTGTTGAGAAAGACATCCGTCAAGAAATTATCGATGGTGTATTGGAGAGCGGAAGCTGCCAGAATAACGAGCTTTTGCCAGAACATTTACGCGAAATTTTTGTCGTTTCGCAAGATATTACAGCAGAAGAACACGTGCGCATGCAGGCCGCATTACAGGCGTTTGTAGATAACAGTTTGTCGAAAACCATCAACTTCCCCGTGGGTGCGTTGGAAGAGGATGTGGCTATGGCTTATAAATTGGCCTGGGAGCAAGGGTGCAAAGGCACAACGGTTTATGTCACCGGTTCGCGGCAAAAAGTAGTACTGGAAACGCAGTCCACGGCAAAAGGCAAAGAAGATGTGACAGGTTTGGCAACCACCCCCGAGGAAGAGCCTCTCGTAGTGTGGCACGAAACCAAGAAGCCGCGACCGCGTCGTCTTAAAGGATACACCTACAATATCACTACGCCGTTGGGAAAAACGTTTGTAACAATAAATGAGAATGGCGGCGATCAGCCCTTCGAAGTCTTTATTAACACATCCAAAGCAGGTTCCGATACTGCGGCTGTTTCTGAAGCCATTGGACGCTTGCTATCCTATCTCTTGCGCCTGGCATCACCGATTGAGCCGCGTGAACGCCTGAATGAAATCGTCCATCAACTTTCGGGTATTGGCGGAGGTCGCCCGCTTGGATTTGGGCCAAATCGAGTACGCTCATTGCCCGATGGGGTATCACAAGCCTTGCGAGAATATCTCGAAAACTCGCTGGATGAATACGCCTGGAAAGAAGTTGGGAGTGGGAATGGCCATCACGCCACCGAGAAAATTCCTGCGTTACCCACCGATGAAGCACATGGACCAAATTTAAAAATTGGCGATTTATGCCCCGATTGCGGGCAAGCGGCCCTGGTGAACGAAGAGGGTTGTCGCAAGTGCTACGCTTGTGGATATAGCGAATGCTAAAAATCAAAAAAGCGCCGGAGACCTCCGGCGCTTTTTTGATTCAAGCCCGTTTTAGGTTTATATTCCCCTTGGGTCTGTGCATCTAGATTTATTGACTCCACTGAAAAAACTACCGTGCAGGTGTTCCCGCCGGAATATAT
>CALCSH010000129.1 GCA_937893815.1 uncultured Anaerolineae bacterium
TATCGGTGCATCAAATTATCCTGCCTGGCGGTTAATGCAATCACTATGGGCTGCGAATACGCTCAAAACGGCGCGCTACGACTCGTTGCAGCCTCACTACAATCTCATTCATCGGGCAGAATTCGAGCGCGAACTCGCCGAAGTTTGTAAAACTTATCGCATTGGCGTTGTCCCCTACAGTCCTTTGGGTGGCGGGTTCCTGACCGGCAAGTATCGGCCTGACCAGGCCATACCCGCCAGTGTGCGCGCCGACAGCACCAAGCGGCGTTATTTCAACCCGCGCGGCTGGAATACGCTCAAAGCCGCTGAAAGTATGGCCGAGGAACATCACGCATCGATTTCGCAAATTGCTCTAGCCTGGCTATTGGCCAATCCAGTTATCACCAGCCCAATCATTGGCCCGCGCACGTTGACGCAGTTCGAAGATAATCTCGGCAGCATTGGAATAAAACTCAGCCGCGAAAATCAGAAATTATTGGATGAAACCAGTATGTGGGAAAAATAATCCAGAATTACGCCGTTTAGAAGTGATTTTTTCAAAAACAGGTGCGGAGTTACCGCACCTGTTTTTTTATTACGAAAGTAGTCATTTGACCTCATTTTCAAGCTTAAAATAATTTGACAAGCGATAAGCCTCCTGATATATTAGAGATATATGGACAGCATATCACCAAACAGTACTCATATTTGTTGTGTCAAACTCGTCACAACCCCGATTCCGGTTGAAAAAGCAAGTTTTCCTATTATGTGATCAACATGCAAAATACCGGTATTGTTATTTCTCATCTTCCTACACCCCATAATTACCATATGCTTTTGTCCATCTACTGGCAATTTTTGTTTGATCAATCCTTATAAGGTTTTTTTATATGAGAGAAATGACCCTGAAATCAAACAACCATAGTTCTATTGAAGCATAGTGATGGTTGTTTTGACGTCATCCTAATGTGTAAGGCAATTCTGCAGAATTCAATGTTCTTATCCGGTTCGTAAGGATTACTTGGTTATAACTATCCATTGGCTCAATTCATAAGGAGGTGGTTTTCTTAACAATTCACGAATACGACATCTCTCTAATTTTCGGTCCAATCTATCCACATACTCTGACAGGAGAAGTAACTAATGAAGTTTAAGCGATCGAGTTTATATATTCTGTTAGCGGTGCTGCTGACTTTGACCCTGGTGATCAGCGCCTGCAAGCCCGCCGCAGAAGAAGCTACCGAAGAGGCACTTGCGGTTGAAGAAGCTGTAGCAGAGGAAGCCGCCGCAGAAGAACCCGCGGCGGCAGAGCCTGTAGCCGAAGTCGGTGGTGTTTTCAAACTTGGTATTCTCGGCCCGTTCAGTGGCCCCAGCGCCCGCACCGGCGATGAATTCAAACAGTCTGCCACAATGGCGTTTGATGCTATCGACTGGAAGATCGGCCCCTACACCATTGAACCGGTCTGGATTGATTCGCAATCTGACCCGGCCAAGGCTGCCCAGGCTTACGAACAGGCCGTTGTTCAGGATGGCATTCAGGCTGGCGTGCTCAACTGGCACAGCTCTGTAGCCGTCTCTGTGATGGAAGTCACTGCCAAGCATAAGATTCCGCATGTTTTTGGTTTTGGTGCAACAGAAGTTGTCAACGAGACATTCCAATCCGACCCCGAATACTACGGCTACTGGGCTTTCAAAGGTTGGCCTTCCCCCTCCAAACTGAGCATCTCCTATGTTCAGGCTCTCGAAGATGCCATTGCCACCGGCAAATGGACTCCTGCTGATAAGACGGTTGCGATCTACGGTGAAGACACAGACTGGGGCCGCTCCTTCGGTGGCGCTATCAAAGGTCAACTCGAAGACGCTGGCTGGACTGTTGTTGCGGAAGAATACTTCGCTCTCGACCAGACCGAGTTTTATCCCCTGCTGAACAAATTCAAAGATCTAAATCCCGCTTTGATCGCTGGCACCAGCACTGCCCTGCCTGTGGTTTCTAATTTTGTCAAACAGGTTGATGAAGTTGGTTTGGAAAGCCTGGTTATTATGGATGGCCTTGGATGGTTTGGCGAATGGTACGACTCCATCGGCAACGCTTCCAACTACGTCCTCGACCAGATCCCCGGCTGGGCCACCGCTGAAGGTCAGGCCTTTGCTGCAGATTTCGAAGCTGCTGCTGGCTTCCCCCCCAGCCCGTCGGCTGGTGGTCTCTCCTATGATGGTGTCAATTTCTTCATTGCAGTGGCGAACGCCACTCTGGCAGAATATGGCGACCTCACCAGCGAAACTATTTACCAGTTCATTCAGGAAAAATTATGGACCGGTGAATGGAGCTATACCGATGGCATCGTGATGAGCAATTACGCCGCCGCCGCTGAAACAATCCCCGATCCAGTTGTCGGTCAGGGCTACTATATCTTCCCTGTTCTCCAATACTTCGATGGCGACGGCAAGGTCATTTACCCTTCCGAATGGGCCGTGCAAGATTTCACACCCAAGCCTTAGTTTGAATATGCTTTCAAAATGTGGGTGGCGTGAAAACACGCCACCCCATTCTTTATAGAAAGGCAGAACATACATGTTGATACTGGATGCTAAAGATATCACCAAAAGATTTGGGGGGCTGACTGCTGTCAACCATGTTTCTATGCAAATTGAAGAGGGACAAATTTATGGGTTAATCGGCCCCAACGGAGCAGGAAAAACTACCTTTCTCAACTCCATCGCCGGAGCCTTTCCACCAACCAGTGGAACTGTCCATTTTGCAGGTAAAGAAACAACGGGTGCCAGCGCGGATGTTATGTGTAGAAAAGGGCTTGCAAGAACTTTCCAAATTCCACGCCCATTTCCCAAGCTCACTGTTCTAGAAAATGTAAAAGTTGGCGCAATTTTTGGCAGCGCTGCCCATGTAGCTGCCCCGGCTGAAAAGCGCTCCCTGGACGCCCTCAAATTTGTTGAATTCAACCAACCCGTAGACACGCCCGCAGAACGATTGAATGCCGTACAACTCAAACGACTGGATCTGGCCCGGGCTTTTGTCTGCCAACCCACGCTCCTGCTGCTGGATGAGTTGGCATCGGGGCTGACACCCGGCGAACTTGAATCGATCATGGATTTAATCAAACGCATTCGCGATACTGGTGTCACCATCATCGCTGTTGAACACATTATGCGCCTCATCAAAGGTATTTGCGATGAAGTTATGGTAATTCAATATGGCACAACAATCGCGGAAGGCACCCCGGATGATGTTCTACAAAACCCGAAAGTGATTGAGGCCTATCTTGGCAAAGAGGAGCTTCCCCATGCTTGAACTAAAGAATCTTGAGGCTGGTTACGATTTTCTACAAGTTCTTTGGGGCGTTTCCTTGCAAGTAGAGAGAGGCGAATTTGTCGCTCTGGTAGGCCCAAATGGCGCTGGAAAATCAACTACTTTGCGCAGCATTTCGGGCTTGCTGAAGCCCAAAGGCGGCGAAATCCTCTTTAACGGACAAGAAATCGGCAAGCTGCCCACTCATATCATCAGCCGCATGGGCATCAGCTATGTTTCGGAGGATCTCAACCTCTTTACAGATATGTCTGTGCGAGAAAATTTAATTCTCGGTGCGTATGCAGTAAAAGACAAAGAAACTCAATTACAAACTCTGGACTATATTTTTGAGCTTTTCCCCCGTCTGGCTGAACGACACAACCAATTGGCTGGCACAATGAGCGGCGGCGAACGCAAGATGTTAGCGATTGCGCGCGGCATGATGTCAAAACCCCAATTGATGCTGGTCGATGAGCCCTCGCTCGGCCTACAGCCTAACCTGGTTTACGATGTATTCACCGCCCTTCTGAAGTTGCGCCAGCAAGGTGTCACCATATTACTGGTTGAACAAAATGTCAACACAACGCTTGAGATTACGGACCGTGCCTATATTCTCGAGCAAGGCCGGATCGTAATGGAAGGGCCAAGTCGCGAAGTGAAAGAAAACGACCACGTTCGCAATGCTTACCTGGGAATCTAGCGCGCATTCAATGATCAGTTC
>CALCSH010000130.1 GCA_937893815.1 uncultured Anaerolineae bacterium
TAGGGTCTCTGAGATTTCGCAAGGTAAAGCCCTGATTTGGGGGTGTGGCGGGTGTGAAACACCCGCCACACCCCCAAATCAGGGAACCTCCACGCAAAGTCTCAAAGAGCCTTTTTATATCTCTTCCGAAACGATGATATCAGCGCTGGCCAGTAGGCGCTTCAGGTCGAGGACGATGAGCATGTCTCGGGTCACACCCTGGATATATTCCTGTGTGTGGCTGGAGAGAGTGGAGGAGGCTGTATCCAGATTGGATAGATGAACCCGTTCATCTTGCGGGAGAGCATCTGCCAAGAGGCAAAGTTCGATTCTGGTGGGGTCGAGATGGGGATTCTCGCCATGAACCAGAAGAATATGGGCTGAATCGCTCAGCGATCGAGGTCGTAAACCGAGAAAACGGGCTACATCCATCAGCGAATAAATTCGCCCGCGCAGGTTCACGGCACCGATCACGAAATCGGGCGTGCATGGCACGCTGGCCCAACTCTTTAGGGGTTGGATTTCGAGCACCATATCGATGGGAATAGCATACCGTTCGTTCCCGAGTGGGAACGAAATCAGTTCTAAAACTTGTCCACCATCGGCATCTTTCTGGCGCACCTGAGCCAATGCCTGGGCGCGTCGCGCCAAAATTTGTTCTGGACTCTGATCGATGGGTGATGTCTTCGCGTTCAAGACCAACTCCTTTGCTAGTAGTGCGTTGCCTGCATCATTTTGAGTAATTGTCCCGCCGTCATTCCATCGGAGGCGGGGAGTTCATCGTCTTGTGGTAACTGCATGGCCAATCGACTGGCCTGGGAGCGATGGCGTTCAGCCAACTGAGTGCGACCCATTCGCTGGTAAAGACCTGCCAGTCCGAAATGTGCTAACACAAAATTAGGGTTGAGATATAGCGTTTTCTTGAATTGGGAAATGGCCTGATCTACTTCGCCTCGTTCCTGGTAAATCATCGCCATTGTGTATTGAGCCTCTACCATCAACGAATCGCGCTGCAAAGCTTGCTTGAGCCAGGTGAGTGCGTTGGTGAGATACCCCGTATTGGCTTGCAGGCGAGCAATTTGGTAATAAGCTACCGCGTTGGCGGGGCTATTTTTGATACACGCCAGAAAATAATTTTGGGCTTCTTCGTAGCGTTTGTGTTTCATCATCGACAGCCCGTTTTGGAAACAATCTGTTTCCGTGTTGATCGCTGGCGGCGTTGGGGGCGAAGCCAACTCGATAGCCTGACTGGGCGGTACAATGGCGGGCAGATTGGGAATCGGTTGGGATTCGATATGCTGTAACTTCACAGGTCGGATCACCGTGCCGGTGGTGGCAGATTTCTGATAGAGGGTCGCGCCTTTGATGTTGACAGATTTGAATTGACGGAAAACATCGATATTGGTTTCACTGGCCCCCATAATGAGCCATCCCTCCGGGGATAGGCTGCGGTAGAAACGACCTGCGATGACGCGGTTGACAGATTCTGGCAAATAAATGGCAACATTCCGGCACAGGATCAAATCCATGGCATTGGTGTTGGTGGTCAATGAAGGGTAGCTGTTTTCTGCCAGGTTGAGATAAGCAAAGGTCACCACGTCGCGGATTGGCTGGATTAGTTCGTATGTATCTTCCACCTGGTTGAAATATCTTTTCTGAATTTCTGGTGCGCCCTCTCGGAAGGACCACTGGCGATAACTCGCTAATCTGGCGCGGCGTAAGGCGCTGCGGTTAATATCTGTGGCCAGAATATGAATATTCCAATTTGCGATGTCTGGCAACATTCGATGAAGTAGTATTGCCAGAGAATAGGCTTCTTCGCCTGTAGAACAGCCCGCGCTCCAGATGCGCAGACGCCGGTTTCTCTGGTGACGCGCCAGCAGCCTTGGAATTAAATCATGTTCCAGGGCATCGAAATGGCTTGCGTTGCGAAAAAAATAGGTCTCCCCGATGGTGAGTTCCCCAATCAGATCATCCCAAACGATACTGGTGGTATTCTGGCTTTCCAGATGCTCGTAATAGCCCTCCTGATCGATCACTTCGGTGCGCTGGGCCGCCGTGTGAAGGCCCTTGAGCAGCGCGTGCTCGCGATGTCCGTTGAACATCAGGCCAGTGCGCGTTTCGATTAGCGTTTTGAAACGCCCCAGGTTTTCGGAAGAGTTCTCAGGATATGCGAAATCAGGGTGCATTCTCGGTATCCTTCTCGGCTGGATTCACTCCGTTATCCAGAGTCCGATCACCCGCCGGGGGCGGAGCCGAATCTTCTTTCTGGGCTTCCTCCGCACGCCTCAGCATTTCGATCAAACCATCCAGATCAAACGAATCGGGCAATGCATCCAATAAATGCTCAACCTTCAACACCAGGATGAGTTGCCCCTCATTACGAATGACAGCATCGATGATGGTTAGCTGCTCTTTGAAATCCGCGGGCAAGCTAATTTCCTGAGGCGAAAATTCCTGCACCCCTGTAATATCATCGGTGATCAGCGCAAGCGTATGGTTATGGGTTTGATCCTTCGAGCGCACGATCAGCAGGCGAGTTTCCGGTAGAATGGCATGACTGGCTTTGCCAAAATGTTGGCAAAGATCAACCACCAGGACGATTTCCCCATGCATATTGATCACACCGGGCATCCAATTGGGAAGCTCTGGAACCGGGGTAATCGCCACCATGCGCAAGACGCGCTCTACATTCACCAGGGATAAAGCGCAGGAGTGCTGACCCAATTTGAATATCACATAATAATCTTGCTCAGATGCCGGATACGAATCCGTCTTGAAAATGGCATCTGAAATTTCCTCGGTAGGGGAATTAGCAAGTGGGGGCATCAGGATTCCTGTCGGGTTTATCAATTATGGGTCTCTGAGATTTCGCAAGGTAAAGCCCAGATTTGGGGGTGTGGCGGGTGTTTCACACCCCCAAATCTGGGAACCTCCACGCAAAGTCTCAAAGAGCCTCAATTATTTGCTTCTGTTTTTGATTCGGCGTTGGCGAACAGGCGGTGAATGGCAGGTAATAATTCAACCCCGAAATCAGATTTGTAAATAAAACCATCGGCGCCCAGTGCCTTGGCCTGAGTGCGGTATTCGGGGTTGTCATATAAGGTAAGAATGATGATAAAGGGTGGAGATGCCAGGTTTTCCTGAATAAGCTTCATCACTTCCAGGCCATGTACATCGGGCATTGCCAGATCGAGCAAAACTACATCAGGTTGCAGAGTCTGGATGGTTTCCAAAGCATCGGCACCGCGCAGAACATGGCTGACCACATCGATGTTGGGGTCTATCCCCAGAAAACGGGTGGCGGCTTCCAGGAATTCTGGGCTGTCGTCAATCATGATGGTGCGTATTTTCGATTGTGAAGACATATGCGCTCCAAATTCGTTAATAAGCTGGGCTTTCGTTACGGAGGATAAGGTAACGGAAATATCGATTAGGACTTATGACTCTACTGCAAAAAGCCGATGACGGAGATGTCCGCCGGAATATATGGGGGT
>CALCSH010000131.1 GCA_937893815.1 uncultured Anaerolineae bacterium
CACGATCAATATCAATGGTGATGTCGATGCCGATATCATCAGCCTGGACTTGCTTGGCCTGAGTTCGGCCATCCATCACACCATCATCACCCAGGACCCCTATTACAGTCTGGCCGTGGCCGAGGATGTGCTCATGCACGCCGTGACCACCAGCGATGCATCGGTTGTGATTACCGAATCAGATAACTATACCCAGACCGATGAGCTGGCCAGCAGCGGCACTTCCGACACCTTTGAGATCAGCCTTTCGAAAGCGCCCACAGCCAACGTCTACCTGACAGTGTCAGCCCCGCTCTCACAATATGAAGAAATACTGGCTGGCGGCAAGACCACGGGGATTTCAAAAGATGGCGGCGCAAGCTTTAAGTTCGCCACCGTCCTGGTTTTCACGCCCACCAATTACAGCACCCCGCAGCAAATCACCGTGCGCGCCGAGCATGACACATATCAAGAAGGCGACCGTTTCATCGAGGTCAGTAGCAGCATCAACAGCGCCGACAGTTTCTATAATGACCTGGCCATCCGCAATGTGCGCGTCAAAGTACGCGATAATGACCGCAGCGGTTTGGTGCTGGATCAAATCGAAGAGGCGGGCGCCACCATCGATAACAAGACTGTGATCGTCGAGAGCGGCGGCGCACGGGAGACCGATACCTATAAGGTCAATCTGACCCATGCTCCGACCGCCGATGTGATCGTCACCCTATCTTTGGATAGCCTGAGCACCGGTGAATTGACTCTGACCAACGCTGCTACCGCCCAAAGCGAGTTGGCTGCCATCGCGTTGACCTTCACCCCCAGCAATTGGAACATCGCCCAAATCGTGCAGCTCAAAGCCGTCGAGGACAACACCCCCGAGGGCAAACAGAGTGCCCGCGTGCTGCATAATCTGGTCAGCAGCGACTTGAACTTCCAGGGCGTGCAGGAACGTATGGATGTGGTTGTTTACGATAAAGCCACCGTGCTGATCACCGAGACTGACGGTTCAACTTTCGTCGTAGCTGGCCCTGGCGCTTCAGCCGCTGACCGCACCGATACTTACACCGTGGTGCTGACCTCCTCACCCGAGGCCGCCGGATCCATTGATGTGACCAGCAACGACTTCGATCTTGAAGGTGAATTGGATGCCGCCTCGGTCACGATTACCACCGGCCCCGCTCACGGCACCACCACCTTCGATTCGACCACAGGTCTGGTGACCTACACGCCCACCGGCGGTTATACCGGCCTGGATAGTTTTACCTATCAGATTTGCGATACTCAGAGCAATTGCTCCAGCGCAGTGGTGCAGGTTAACACCAATCCCGCCGGTCTCAATCCTGTCAGCGTGGATGATAACGCCACCACGACCGAAGACATCGCCTATGACTATGACGTGCTGCTCAACGATACCGTCAACGGCACCGGACCAGTGATTTCCTATGTGACCGATCCCGAACATGGCAGCGCCACGATTATGCCTGCCAACGGCACCATCTTGACCGACTATATTCAATATCTGTCGGATGCCAATTTCAATGGTAACGATCTCTTCCAATATATGCTTTGCAACGCCGCCACGGCCTGTGATCTGGCTACCGCCCGCATCACGGTCAACCCGGATAATGACGCCCCGCTGACCAGCCAGGATGTCGCCGTGACCGATCTGAATACCGCCGTTGACGTGGATGTGACCGCCAATGATTACGATGTCGAAGGCTCGATGGACACCGCCAGCGTTACGATTGTCACCGCCCCGGTGCATGGCGCTACCATTGTTGACCCGATTCTAGGCATCATCACCTACACCCCAACCACAGCCTATACTGGCTTCGACAGCCTGACCTACCAGGTCTGTGACGTGCAATCCGCTTGTAGTATCGCCACCACCTTGCAATTATTTGTCAACGGCGATGACAGCCTCGACGATGACGATAAGGGCAAGCACTACCAGAATGTCGCGGCAGCGACAGACAATGCTAATCTTAATGAAGATTCTCAGGTCGAGGTCGATGTCACCAAGAACGATAAAGAGGGCACAACCCCGCTGGCGGTCAAATACTTCAGCGCCCCGCTCAACGGCAGCGTTACCCTGGAAACCAACGGCAAGCTGCGCTACACCCCCAGCGCCAACTTCAATGGGCAGGATCGTTTCAGTTATATGGTCTGTGACAAAGACCAGGTGAGTTGTGATGTTGCCGAAGTCATGCTGACGATTGACCCGACCGATGATGATCCGCTGGCTGCGGATGATTTGATGGTTGTGGATAGCACCGTGATTATCCAGCTTTCATGGGACGACCACGCCGCCTACGATATTTACGGAGCAGGCGGATCGGGCACAATCGACCTGTACTTCAACGGCACGAATTGGAATATCCCCCAGACCGTGACCGTGGAAGCCAGCGCCAGCACCACCCCCAGTGGCGACAAGACGGTCATGCATTTTGCATCCTCGTCGCACCGCGTGGATCAAATCCGCGGCCCGGTTGAAGTTATCGGTGGAGTCGGCACCGGCGACCGCAGCTTGCGCGGGGCGGTTATGCTGCCTTACGAAACTAACGAATATATCCCGGTCGGGACGGTTGCCAGTTCGACAGCCGATAGCCTGACCTATGTCAAGACCGGCATCAATAACGATTTAGATAGTTGGGCCGATAAAGATATTATGTGGCTTGGTTTCGGCATCAATCCCAGCGAGCAATTCAAAGTTTTGGGTTACAGCTTTGATGGTGTCGATACCCATACGATCACCGTGGATACCCCCAGCGTGCCCGGCAGCCTGTCCTGGTCACCGACCGTGGCCGAAGAGTTCATCTTATTCTTCGCCAGCCGCACCTTATTCGTCGATGAAACCACTCAGACCGATACGCTCAACGTGTGGAATGATGGCAGCCCGACCGCCGACACTGGCAATCTGTCCGATACGATCTTGACCGGCCTCAATATGGGCTACCCCAACACCGTCGGCCCGGATGGCATCACCTTCAGTGCGCTGGAAGTGATCAATATTTATCTCGGTTACGGCATCGATACTTTCACCGTCAACGCCACACCTCCCGGCACGACCACTACAGTTGATGGCGGACGCGGTGCCGATATTTTCAACCTGAACGATACCGCTGGCGACCTGATTATCAATGCTGGCCTCGGGGCGGATACTTTCAACGTGCAGTTTAATCCGGCTTCCAGGTCTACGGCAGCCGTCCAGCTCAATGGCCAGGGCAACGCTGATATCTTCAACGTGTTCTCGAACGGCGCTATCCCCGGTACGAAC
>CALCSH010000132.1 GCA_937893815.1 uncultured Anaerolineae bacterium
GTACGGCCGATATGGACACCGTCATGGCCGAAATCGACGCCTCCTGGCCCGGTAAGGACATGATGGAAGAAGCTCCCGCTGCGGAAGCACCGGCTGCTGTCGCCTGTGCCGAACCCATTAAAGTTGGGTTGATCACAGATGCGTCTGGCCCGCTGGCAATCTATGGCGCTCATATCTTGCGCAGCTTCATGCTGGGCATGGAATACGCCACTGGCGCTGCTGGCTCTGTTGGCGATGTCTTCACCGCCGAAGATGGCAGCAACTCCTTTATGCTCGGTGACTGCCAAATTGAAGTTCTGCTCGGCGACGACCAGACCAACCCCGATCTGACCACATCCATCGCCCGCGAATTCATCGAGGTTGATGGTGTGGATGTCCTGGTGGGTACCGTTAGCTCCGGCAATACCGCCACACTGCAAGAGATTGCGGCCGAAAATGGCGTTCCGTTGATCGTCGCTCCGGCGGCAGCCAACGACATCACCGGTGTAGGATTTAATGAATATACCTTCCGCACCAGCCGCGAGAACTATCAGGATGCGATGGCACTTTGTGAATATGTCACGCAGACATATGATACCTTCGTACAAATCGCCCCTGACTACAGCTTTGGCTGGGGTGGCGCAGCAGCCTATCGGGATGCCTGCACGCTCTATGGCGGCACCTTCCCTGTTGACGACATCTTCGCCCCCTTTGACACCACCGACTTCACCCCCTACATGGAGCAACTCCTCGACTCCGGTGCGCAGGCCTGGATTCCCACCTGGGCAGGTGGCGGATTTATTGCTATCATGCAGGCGGCTGCGGACCTGGGTGTTGTTGACGAAATGGATATGGCCTCATCCTTCGTGGATAACGTGGCATTGCCCGCTTTCTTTGGCAATTCCATTGGGGCAACCGGATCCATCCTATATCACTACTCCGCCCCGGATAACGCCGTTAATGACTGGCTGATTGCTGAAACCAAGTCGCGCTATGGTGTTTACCCCGATCTCTTCGACGGCGATGGCGCTAACGCGGCCATTATGCTGGTTGAAGGCCTAAAAGCCTCCGGTGGCGATGCCAGCGCTGAAGCGTTGATTGCAGCCTGGGAAGGTATGTCATTTGAAGGCCCGAAGGGTACGATCTACATCCGCCCTGAGGATCATGTCGCCATTCAGGATATGTATGTCATGAAACTGCTCAATGTTGACGATCCTGAAGCCATGTACTTCGAATATATTACTACCACGCGTCCCGAACCGCCTTGCTTGCTGCCCGAGGAGCTTAAAGATCGCTGTGGCGATCTGCCCTACGGCAGTTTGACCGGCGAGTAAAATAACCGCCAGACCCCAGGGGTTTTGAAAAACCCCTGGGGTCTGAGGAAAGGCCTATGGAAGAAAACTTCATTCTCGAAACCAAAAACCTGCGCAAGGAATTTGGCGCGTTGATCGCGGTTGACGATGTCAGCATCCAGGTGCGCCCCAACACCACACATTCCATCATCGGGCCAAACGGCGCCGGAAAGACAACCTTCTTCAATTTGCTGAGCGGGAATTTACAACCCACCACGGGTAACGTATTCTTCAAGGGCAGCGAGATCACCCACCAGCCGCTGCACCGCACCGCCCACCTCGGAATCGGTCGCTCCTTCCAGATCACGAATCTCTTTCCAAATCTGACTGTCATGGAAAATATCCGCCTGGCTTGTCAGGCCCTCGGGCATGATAATTTCCGCATACTGCGCTCGCACAAGCACTTTCCACAATATGAGCAGCGCGCCCGCGAGGTTGCCGAACTGGTTGGGCTTGGGGATGAAATTTCCACACTGGCGCGCGCACTGCCTCATGGCGGCCAGCGCAAACTTGAACTGGGGATTATTCTGGCCGCGGACCCCGAAGTACTCTTGCTGGATGAACCCACAGCGGGGATGGCTGCCGAACAAGTCCCCGAGTTGATTCAATTAATCCGGGATATTCAAACCTCCGGCCAAAAAACCGTGATGCTGGTGGAGCACAATATGAACGTAGTGATGAGTATCTCTGATACGATCACCGTGATGCATCTTGGGCAAATTTTGGCTGAAGGCACGCCCGCTGAAATTGCGGCCAACGAAGTGGTGCAGAGCGCCTATTTGGGGCAACTTTACGGCGATATGCAAACCAGCCAGACAGGATGACCGCCACAATGGACAATAAAGCACTTCTTCACGTAAACAACATCCATACGTTTATCGGGCAATTTCACATCCTGGAAGGCGTAAGTATCCATGTGCCCAAAGGTAAAATTGTTGCTATCTTGGGACGCAATGGCGCCGGGAAAACAACTACCCTCAAATCAATCCTGGGGTTGACGCCTCCGAGCCAGGGCAGCATTCTTTTTGATGGCCAGGAGCTTCAGGGGCAGCGCAGTTTTGAAATTGCCGCTCTGGGCATTGGCTATGTGCCCGAACATCGCGCCATTTTTCGCGATTTAAACGTCAGCGAAAACTTAAAAATTGCCGAGCGTAAAAAAGGCGATCTGGCGCGCAAAGAAGCATTTATTTTTGATTTATTCCCTGATCTTAAACGACTGATTCAATTGCAAGGCGACCATCTTTCCGGCGGGCAGCAGCAAATGCTGGCCATTGCCCGCGCCCTGGTTCCTGATAATAAATTGCTCCTGATTGATGAGCCTACCGAAGGGCTGGCCCCGGTGCTCATTGAGCAAATGATGGCGGCCATCCGGCAACTCTCAGCAGAGACAACCATTTTGCTGGTTGAACAAAATTTTATCGTTGCCAGCCAACTCGCTGAAGATTACGTCATCATCGAAGAGGGGCAATCTGTCAAAGCGGGTAAAATGGCCGATCTGGTAAAAGACCCGGCTACCATTCGGCGCTACCTCGAGGCCGCTTAGGAGAAGGATATTATGACCACACTATTGCAATCCTTCCGAAAAAACCGTGCCCTCTGGGTCACACTGCTTGTATTATGCATTACTTTTCTCATGGCGGTGCGCGGGTTGGTTGACCCCATTGCCGAAGGTGGCGAACGTTATAAAAATGTCGTCATCACTATTTTGCGCGGCCTTTCCACCGGCTCCATTATCTTCCTGGTTGCGTCGGGCTTTTCAATCATCTTCGGGTTGATGAATGTTCTCAACATGGCCCACGGTGCGCTGTTCATGATCGGCGCATATGTGGGCTGGACAATGGCCGTGCGCCCTGATACTGTCGTGGATGCGTTCACTCCCCTGGTATTGCTCTCGGCAGGATTTACGCTGCTGCCCTTCTTGGATTGGTCCTTACAGAAGCTAAATCTGCCCAAAGTGGCCGGGGGGCTCCTTCCATGGGTGGGGTTGATTCTGGCAATCGTCGTGCTGGGATTCGCCTTTCCAAAATACCCCATCACCAGTTGGGACGTCGGTTCATATGAAATCAGCCCAACAAACTACGCATTTGCCGCCAGCCAGGGCCAACTTGTTGCCCCGGAACCCGAGGGATTTGCGGGCATCTCGCCGCTGGTTGGGTTGGGGAGCATCATTCTGGGGGGCATCCTGGCCGCGATCTCTATGGCCGGTTTTGCTGCCAATCGCCGCCGATCTGGCGCCGGGACAGGCTCAACAAAAGAAAGCTTGCCCTGGAAATCGTTCTTAATTTTCATCGGACTGGTATTTCTGGGATGGATTGTATATTTTTTCAATACCCCCATTTCGACATTTCTGCTGAATATCGATACGACCTGGCTTTTTATATTGGCCGTATTGGTCGCAGTAGCAACGGGTGTACTTCTAGGCGCATTGATCGAGGCGACGCTTGTGCGCCCGCTCTATGAGACTCATCTCTACGTTCTTATGCTGACGCTTGGGGTGAGTTCAATCATCATCGAGGTGGTGCGCGCCATCTGGGGTGCGCCGGAATTCACTATGCCGCGCCCATCAATTTTCGATGGGACTGGTGAGGGCTGCCCCGCTGAGAGTTTGGGGGCGTTGATCGAACACAAATGCTCTACCATCCAGGTACTGGGCGGGCGTGTGCGAACCTACAATGAAATCTTCATCCCCATTTTGGGGATCGTCGTGCTGATTACCGTCTGGATTTTACTGCAACGAACCCGCCTGGGCATGATCGTACGGGCCGGCGTTCAGGACAGCGATATGGTCAAGGCGCTGGGAATCAATGTGCAACGCATCTTTACGATTGTTTTTGCCCTGGGGGTCGGGCTGGCAACCCTGGGCGGAGTCATCGGTGCGCCTTCAACTGGGCTGACAACCACCCTCGGCGATAGTTTACTCATCAATTTATTGGTCGCACTTGCCATCGGCGGGCTCACCAGTTATCCGGGTGCCGCCGCCGGGGCGCTGATCGTGGGGTTGTTGCAGCAATTCATCATTAAATATGGACAAATTGGCATCCACATTCCCTTTATGGACGAACCTTTTAAACCAACCCCACCCCTGGTTCCTGCAATGACTGTGTTGCTTATGGTTGTGATTCTATTGGTAATGCCGAATGGACTGTTTGGGAGAAAAGAGTAATCCATGACAACCATAACTTCACCCCAAACCAATGGCCTGGGCCAATTTTTCAAAAACAACCGCGGCGTTTTATTCAGCATTGCTGGCCTGATATTCCTACCCTTTGCACTGACTTTACTCGACGGCCAATCCATTGGCAGTATGCTGGCGAACGAATCGGGGCTTTCAAAGTTCTATCAGGGGCTTGCTATCGAAATATTTATCCTGGCGATCTACGCGCTGAGTTATGATCTGCTCTTCGGGATTACCGGGTTGCTTTCCTTTGGTCATGCCATGTTTTTTGGTGTTGGCGCCTACCTGACCGGGATAATGCTCAAAAGTTTCAGCTGGGGCTTACTGCCTATCATTGGCCTAGTTGCTGTAGCAGGCCTGGTGATGGCATTGATATTCAGCATTGTTCTGCCACGCGTGAAAGGCATTACCTTTGCCCTGGTGACATTGGGCATCGCTCAAGTTTTTTATATTGTGATTCAGTCACGCGAGATGGCCGATCTGGCCGGTGCAGAAATTGGGCTTCAGGGCGTCACCCCACCCGCTTATCTGAATCCGGTTGAACAACGGCTGCGTTTTTACTACGTTGGATTAGTGGTGCTCTTTGGGGTGTATTTTCTCTATAAACGCTTCGTCGATTCGCCGACCGGCCATGTGTGTGTAGCGATTCGGGAAAACGAAGACCGCGCCACCATGCTGGGATTCAATACCTTCTATTTCAAGCTCGTCGCACTGACCATCTCATCCATCACAGCCGCATTCGCTGGGGCCATGCATGGCCTGTTCCACCCCATCATCCGCCCAGGAATTGCCAGTTCACACTATACAATTGCTGCATTGCTCATGATTCTAATGGGCGGAATTGGCACCCTGGATGGTGCCATTATCGGAGCAGCAACGTTTAAATTATTGTCGTTTTATCTCGAAAAATGGTTTGGCGGCACATCGCAAGTAATCATCGGAGTTGTCTACATCATGCTGGTTCTGTTCTTACCCTATGGCATTGTCGGCACCTGGAAACTGCGTGGTGTGCGTCTTCGAGATGGATGGCGTGATTTCCTCCAACGCCTGAAACCATCTCAAACCAATAATGATTAAACGCAATCGACCACATTATCAAAACACGACGATTTAATCGTCGTGTTTTGATTTATGATGTAAGTGCTATTTTTCTATAATTCTTCGATAACTTTTTTCAAGGATAATTGCAATACCGTTACTCGCAACCTAGAAACTACTCAGCCGTTCATGACTACAATATCATCGCCTAACCATCACCTGCATCGTAGTATTACACCTTTGAGCAATCGTGCCTCAAATATTTTTGTCACGCTCGTCGACAGAAATTATATCTATCAAACCTGTAACAAGGCTTACTGCCAGGCGCACAACAAAACCAGCAGTGAGATTATCGGTTTCACAGTCGCTGAACTCTGGGGGAATCAAAGTTTCAAGAATTCAATTCAATCGAATTTCGATCGCTGCTTCACGGGTCAGGAAATCGATGAGTTTATCTGGTTAAATTTTGCTTCTCTGGG
>CALCSH010000133.1 GCA_937893815.1 uncultured Anaerolineae bacterium
ATGCCAAAACAAAGATCACAGCCTTAAGGATATTCATTTGTGTGCTCCTTTGCTACTCACCTTATTATAGTGCAGAGGTTACTGCTCAGACCAACGCCTTCGCAAAAAGAATTCCGAAAAAAGATGTGCCATCACCCGAGAATCAGGCGAATTCCTGAAACGAGCAACAATACCAAAATCAGTTGGCGAAATCGTTTCACTGGGATGCGTTTGCCAAGGTATATTCCACCAAGAAGGGCCAGCGCCATGCCCGGTACGGCCCACATTGATGCTTGCCAAAAACTGGCGTTCAAATTGCCATCGATGGCATGGGAGATCAGAATCACGATATTGGTCACAATGAAAAAGCCCTGTAAGTTGCTGCGAAACTCATTCGGATGCCACTGCCGGAATGCAGCATAAATTACAATGATCGGGCCGCTGATATTAAAAGCACCCCCAGTTACCCCGGCGATAAATCCGAAAACATACGCCCAGTGCGGAGAAACAAGCGGAGGCAGCGTAGGATTGATTAGTGTATAGAGCGCATACACCAGAATTAATACCCCGAGGGCGATTTGAATCCATTTTCCGTTTAGCGCACTGAGCAAATAAACTCCCAAAGGAACACCCAGGCAAGCGGGAATCAGCAAATTTATCACCGAGCGAATATTAAAATTTTCCCGATAATACAGCAACACGACTGCCGCCGTCAATAACCCCACAAACGCCGAAACGGATGTAGCCACTCGCACGCCTAGCCAATCGATCATGAACGGCATATTGATCAACGGAGCGCCGAAGCCAGCGACCGTTTGAGAAAGAGTCGCCAGAAAATTAATCAGTGCAATCGCCATAGTTATTATCCTGAGACAGCATCAAGCAAAAGTTTTCTCACGATGGCAAAATCATCTTTTGAATTGCGACACCAACGCTCGCAAGCCCAGCGCATACGACTCCCAGCCAAATCCGCTAATCTTGCCCAGACAGACCGGGGCCAGCAGCGATTGATGTCGAAACGCCTCGCGAGCGTAGACATTCGAGAGATGCACTTCAACCACTGGAATTTCAATCGCCGCGATGGCATCACGCAGCGCCACCGAGGTGTGGGTGTACGCTCCGGGGTTGAATACCACCCCGGAAGCCCAAGTGCGCGCTTCGTGTAGAGCGTCAATCAGTGCCCCCTCACCATTTGATTGGAAAGCTCGTACCTCTACTTGTAGCTCCGCACCCAGAGCCGTGAGGCGAGCGTTAATATCATCCAATGTCAACACGCCATAGACTTCCGGCTCGCGCAAGCCAAGTAAGTTCAGGTTCGGGCCGTGCAATATGAGAATTTTCGACATACGATTTCCTTTTACAGGTATCAGACAATCAGGGATTAGGTAATTAAGCCAAACCGATTACCTAACACCTAATCACAAAATACCCCAATCACCTAATCCCTTCACTTCTATCCCCACGCGTACATCACCAATCGCCGCGGGCAGGGTAAACTTCACCGTGCCGCCGGATTTCTTCTTATCGAATTGCATAGCTTGGAGAATAGCTTCTCGATCCAGATCAGCGGGGATTTCGGTCGGCAGGCCGACTGCATGTAGCACGGCGGCGATTTCGTCTGCCAGGCCAGGTTCTGCCAGACCTATCTGCTCGGCCAGTCGGGCTTCAGCAACCGCGCCAATCGCCACCGCTTCCCCATGGCGCACAGCGTATCCCGAAACCAATTCCACAGCGTGACCGATGGTATGTCCCAAATTTAACGCCGCGCGGATACCGCGCTCAAAGGGGTCTTGCTCGATGATGCGTACTTTCACCGCCATCGCCCGGCGAACTAATTCATCCACAAAGAGCCACGAAGATGCGCGAAGTGAAAATAAATTCGTGATCTCCTTGCCCTTCATGGATTCACACATCGCTACTAGTTTTTTGTCTGCAATCACACCATGCTTGACCACCTCCCCCATCCCGGAGCGCAGTTCGGCTTCTGGCAGTGTTGAAAGCACCTGGGGGTCAGCCAGTACCAGCCGCGGTGGGTGGAAAGCGCCGATCAAGTTTTTGCCTTGCGGCAGGTCGGCCCCGGTTTTTCCACCCATGCTTGCATCCACCATCGATAGCAGCGAGGTCGGCACAGCTACCCAGGGTACGCCGCGCAAAAATGTCGCTGCAGCAAATCCGGCCAGATCGCCGACCACGCCGCCGCCCAGCCCCACTACGGTGCTGCGGCGTTCAATTTTGGTGGATAAAAACCCGTCCCAGAGTTTAGCGACTGTTTCCAGGGTTTTGTGCGCCTCCCCAGCGGGAATCGTGATCCCGCGCGCAGCATACCCGGCTCGCTGCAGGGATTCGATCGCCCGGGCGAGATACTGCTCCCCGACGTTTTCATCCGTCACTACGGCAACCGGGCCATGCAGCCCGCGCACTTGCATCAACACGCCGAGATCATCCAACCCGTCAGGCTGAACGCACACATCATAAGCCGGGAGCATAGCCCTGAGATGATAGCGCCCTAGTAGTATCTGAAGCTCCCAGGCGGCATCATCGGGGTTGAGATGGGTAGTATCGAGTTGCCTCTCGAAGGATGCATAATGTTCGCCGCGTCGGGTTAGCATGGCTTCCAACTTTTGACGCGCATCCCCAGCGAGTAAGGGGCGTTCTTTGGTATCATCGGCGTACAAACGCCTCAGCAGGGTTTCGGGCGCAGCCTTGAGCAAAACCACCTCCCCGGCGCGCTCAGCAATCTGGCGTGTTTCTGGTACTATCAACGCGCCGCCACCAAGGGCAATGATTTGCTCTTCGGATGTCAGGACCAGCTCCAAAGTCGTCCGCTCTAACTCGCGGAAGCCCAATTCGCCCAGGGATGCGAAAATCTGCGGGATTGGCATCCCGCTGCGAGCTTCAATTTCAGCATCCAAATCCACAAACGGAATATTCAGGTTTTGGGCCAGCAAACGGCCAATGGTGCTTTTGCCAGAACCAGAGGGGCCGTATAAAAAGACGGAAGACGGGGGACGGGAGACGGGGGAATTATTCATTGGGCCACCAGGTGTGTGAAATATTATCCATTGGCAGGTCGTTGAGGCACGCCTTTCGCAAGGTTGCAAAACGGGGTTGCATTTCAGCGAGCGAGTCGCCGCCCAGTTTTTCAAGCAAGGCGTCGGCGAGGATGAAGGCGATGACGGCCTCGATGATTGGCACGGCGCGTGGCACGGGGCAAAAATCGGAACGCTCGTATTGCGTGGGGCGCGGCTGGCCGTCAGCCAGGTCTACGGTTTGCTGTGGAGTGAGCGTGGTCGCAATCGGTTTCATCGCCGCCCGGATAACCAGCGGCTGCCCGTTGCTGATGCCGCCCTCGATACCCCCAGCGCGGTTGCTGGGCCGAGTAAGAGCATTGGACACAGATAAAAACGGAGTTTTTTGGGTATTTAATTCTTGATCCGTATCATCCGCGTTCATCCGTCTCCCACTTAGCTCGATGGCATCATGGGCTTGTGTGCCAGGGAGGCGGGCATTCGCAAAGGCTGAGCCGAACTCGACGCCTTTGATGGCCTGCACGCCCAGCACCGCCGCGCCCAAGCGGGCTTCAAGCTTGCGATCCCAATGGACGTGCGATCCCAGGCCAGGCGGCAGATTGAGGGCCACAACTTCAATCACCCCGCCGAGGGTGTCGCGCTGCTCCATAATCTGACGGATGCAGGCGCGCATGGCATTGGCAGCAACAGGGTCGGGACAGCGTACATCATTGGCCTCGGCCTGGGCAGAACGCGCTTCAAGCGGGATGCTCTCAATGTCCGCTTCCACCTCCCCAATCGCACGCACATAGCCGATAATTTGCACGCCAAACTCGGCCAATAGCTGCTTGCACACCGCACCCACGGCGACGCGGGCGGCGGTTTCGCGCGCCGAAGCGCGCTCCAGCGAGGGGCGCAAATCGCGGTAGCCATACTTAATAGCCGCGGTCAGGTCAGCATGTCCGGGGCGCGGCGCGGTAAACGGCTCGATGGCCTGTCCCAGCCATTTCCCATGATTTAAATTGGCTATACGCATGGCAAGCGGCGCGCCGATGGTCTGACCCGCCATCACGCCGCTGAGTATTTCGGCCTGATCGCGTTCCATTTTCATGCGCGGCCCGGCGCCATAGCCCTGCTGGCGGCGAACCAATTCCTGGTTGATGGCTTCGACATCCAGCCGCAATCCAGCGGGCAGCCCCTCGAGAATGGCGATCAATTCGGGTCCGTGGGATTCACCAGCGGTCAAAAATCGCAAGTGTGTTGTGAACATAGTCATCTCTCCAGTTGGCAGGTTTGAACGTTTGCACGTTGCAACCTTTCAACGTTTTGAACTCTTTCCATAGCCGCTGCAATAACTTCCACCGGCAGAACTAATGATAAGCGAAAATACCCTTCGCCGCCCGGGCCGAAGATGCTCCCCGGCGTCAGGCTAACATGAGCGGTGTTTAAAATATGCAGCACAAAATCCATCGAACGCCAGGGGTCCGGGATCGGGCACCAGATGTACAATGAAGCTTTCGAAATATGGGGCTGCAATCCCATCCCTCGCAGGGCGCTCATAGCCGCATCGCGGCGCGTCTGATAAACGGCGTTGCGCGCCAAAAGCCAGCTCTGATCACCGGTCAGCGCGGCGACGGCGCCCTCCTGAACAGGCAAAAAGTGACCGCTATCGGCGTGGGTTTTCAGTTTGCGCAAGGCGCCGATGGCATCTTTATTGCCCGCGGCCACGCCCAGGCGCCACCCGGCCATATTGTGCGACTTCGAGAGCGTATTGAGCTCCACGGCCACATCCGCCGCACCGGGCACTTCCATAACGCTGGGGGCATGCCAACCGTCAAAGGTTACCTGGGTATAGGCTGCGTCATGAACCAGCAATATCTCGTTGCGGCGGGCGAATTCAACGGAGCGGGCGAAGAATTCAAAATTGGCTACAGCGGCGGTGGGGTTGTTGGGATAGTTCAGCCACATCAATTTGGCGCGACGGGCGATTTCAGCGGGAATGGATTCCAGGTCAGGAAGAAAGTTGTTCTCGGCGAGCAGTGGAACGCTAACCGGCTCAGCCCTGGCAAAACGTGCTCCCTGGGCGTAGGTCTGATAGCCGGGATCGGGAACCAGCACCACGTCCCCGGGGTTGAGAATAGCCAATGAAAGATGAAAAACGCCTTCTTTCGACCCCAGGAGGGGCAGCACATCATCGGGGTTTAGATACACCCCATGCCGATTCTGGTAAAGCTGCGCCCAGGCCTGGCGAATCTCCAGCGATCCACTGTGAGGTTGATAACCGTGACTGGCTGAATCGCGCGCCGAGCGAGTCAGCGCGTCCACGATGTGCGGCGCGGGCGGCAAATCCGGTGAACCAATATCCAGGCGGATGACATCATGTCCGGCGGCGCGCAATTCATTCACGCGGGCGGTGAGAGTGGCAAAATAGTTGGGGGAGAGTCGGTCAGTGGGGTTGGGCATAGGAATCGAGTATCAGGAAACAGGTAAATAGGGGGTTATAAAGTTTTTACAGCGTTCAACATTACATCCCGCGGGACTACAAGTCCCGTCCAGCGTTCTAACGCCAGGGCGGCCTGCTCGATAAGCATTCCCAACCCGGTGGTTGCCCGCAATCCAGCAGCACGCGCCTGCCTGACGATCAAGGTCTCGCGGGGATTATAAACCAGGTCGTAAACGGCAGCATTACCAGGGAAAGGTATCCCTTCCGGCCAGGGCGAATCATTCAGGTTGGGTGACATACCAAGGGGGGTGGTGTTGATAATCAGAGTTGAAGGTTGAAGATTGAGGGTTAAAAATTGAAACTTGATGGTCTCAGGTTGAATGTTGGGAAAGCGGTTGCCGAAATAGGCTGCCAATGCATTGGCCTGTTCCAAACGACGGGCGGCGATGGTGACGTGGCAGCCGCGCGAGAGCAGGGCGTAGGTTACGGCGCGTGCCGAGCCGCCAGCGCCCAGGATCAAAACGTTTATACGTTCGAACGGTTGAATATTTAAACGACTTTGAAGATCACGCAGAAACCCTGGTGCGTCTGTATTATCCCCAACAAGTTGCCCGCCCTGCCGGAAGATCGTATTCACTGCACCGATGGCTTCAGCGGCCGGTGTGAGGGCATCGAGGAAGGAAATCACGGTTTGTTTGTGCGGGATGGTCACGTTCAGGCCGTGGATTTCGCCTGCCCGCATATTCTCAAGTAAATTTTCAAGAGAATACATTCCCTCACCCCTTACTCCCCTCTCCCTAAGGGAGAGGGGCTGGGGGTGAGGGGGGACAGGATACAGGCGATACTCCCCCTCCAGCCCGAGGGTGTGTAACGCAGCGTTGTGAATCTGCGGCGAAAGGCTGTGGCTGAGGGGGTAACCGATCAGACCCAGGTTGATACCGGGTTTGAAGGTAGAAGGTTGAAGGGGTACATAGTCATTCATTGCAAGCTATCCAGAACTTCGAAGTAACTTGGAAAGGTTTTCGCCACGCAACCGGGGTCTTCGATTTCGACTCCGGGGGTACGCAAACCGACCAGGGCAAAGGCCATCGCCATGCGGTGGTCGTTGTAGGTCTGGATGCGCGCCGGGCGGATATCGTCGCAGGGGTAAATCGTCATGCCGTCGGGATGTTCATCGACGCGTACGCCCAGGCGGGCCAACTCCGCGCACGTTGCCGAGATACGGTCGCTTTCCTTGAGTCGGGCGGAGGCAATGCCGCGGATGGTGGTCGGGGAATCAGCAAAGGGGGCAATAACTGCCAGGGTTTGGGCAGTATCGGGGGTGTCGGCCATATCCACATCCACGCCGCGTAGGCGCGTTGGGCCTGTGACGCGGATCGCCTGAGGCAGGGCTTCAATCGTGCAGCCCATTTCAGCGAGCACATCCAGGAAAACGATATCGCCCTGGCGTGCCTGTCGGGAGATGTGAGTTACTTCGGCCCAACCGCCGCAAATCGCCGGGGCCGCAAAAAAATAGGAGGCCGCGGAAGCGTCACTCTCGATAGGGTAGCGCCCCGGTGTCTGGTACACGCCCTGGGAGACGCGGAAGCGGTCATAATCATCACGATGAACCTGAATCCCGAAGTCAGCCATTACGCCCAGGGTTAGATCAATATAGGGGCGCGAAAAAAGCGGGCCTACAACTTCAATTTCCACCGGAGTTTGGGCATAGGGGGCAGTCATCAACAATCCGCTCAAATATTGGCTGCTGGTGTCGCCGCGAATGGAGGTTTTGTCGCCGGGGAGGCCGCTGGCAACGATACGGACTGGGGGACAATCGGTAGGAGCAACAACCTGTGCGCCAAGTTTATTCAACGCCACAACCAAATCTCCGATGGGGCGCTGGCGCATGCGCGGCTCGCCATCGAGGGTGAATTGGCCGCATCCGAGGGTCAGCATGGCCGTGAGAAAACGGGCCGCTGTACCGGCATTTCCGATATAAACATCCGCGCTGCGTGCGGGAATCTTTCCCCCCAGACCGCGCACGGTGATAGTTTGGCACGGCTCATCCAGGTGGATATCGAACCCCAGTTCGGTGAGGGCCGATGCGAAATAGCACGAGTCATCCGAGAAAAGCGCATTTTCGATGACCGTTTCACCAGCAGCCAGGGCTGCCACAAGCAAGGTGCGGTTGGTGTGGCTCTTGGAACCAGGAACGCGCACGCGGGCGGCGAGGGAATGGGAGATGGGGGTTATTGGTAAGGTCATGGCGGTTTACAGGTATACAAGTTGCAGGTTGGCAAGTTGCAGATTAATTTTTGAAAGTTTAGATGACTCCACTGCAAAAAGACATTTTCACCGCAGAGTGCGCAGAGAACGCCGAGATTTTTTTGACGATTTCGCAGAAAAATGGCTTCTTTTTTGCCGATTTTACACTTTTTAAACTCTGCGCTCTCCGCGTTCTCAGCGGTGAAGGTTTTTTGCAGTAGAGTCTTAGATCATTCTGAAACCAGACTATTACGGGCATCACGGGCACGGGTGAGTTGTTCTCGTAAGGCGCGTTCGTCGGTGGCGGTGAGGGCAGTTTCGAGGTCGTTGAGGGTCAGACGCATTTTTCGTAGGGCAGTCAAGATTGGGGTGCGGTTGGTGAGCAGAATATCAAGCATCATATTCATATCGCTGGCCGCCAGGCGGGTGGTGCTGCGGAATCCGCTGCTGGCTAAGGGAGCGGCTTCCGCCGGGGTGCTGCCTGCCAACGCCGCCGATATGAGGTAGGGTAGATGACTGGTGGCGGCTACCCAGCGGTCATGAGTCTGCGCATCCAGCCAGAGGGGGCGCGAACCGAGCAAGGCAGCAAGCTGCTCACCAAGCTGGCGCAATTCGGGAGGTGTGCGCTCAGTGAGTGTTAAGGCAAAGATCGCTTTGTGAAAAAGTTCGGCTTCTGCATGGCCCAAGCCGGAGGTCTCTTTGCCGCACATGGGGTGCCCGCCCAGAGCAGAAAAACGCTCCGGCAATCGGTTCATGGCGGCGACGATTTCGGCTTTAGTGGAACTGAGGTCAAGGATGGTGCAGGGAGCAGGGCAAAGTTCCGGAAGTTGGCTCAGCCATTTCAAGTTGGCGCGCACCGGGGCTGCCAAAATAATCAGATCGGCTTCGGGCAGCAAATCAATCCCATTGGGAGAGACTCGATCAACCAGGCCGTGCTCTAGAGCATAGCGCCGGGTTTCAGGATCAGAATCCACTGCCAGCAGGGTGGCGACATGCGGGCGCAGCGCCATGGCCAGCGATCCGCCCATCAGTCCCAGGCCAACAATGGCTATAGTTTGTTCCGCAAGAAAAATATCTTCGGTCATATTGATGCTTTTTGAAAAACCAAGTAAGCAGGCAATCAGGGATCAGGTAATTGGGAGGCAATTCCCAAATCGCCTAATTCCTATAGGACTTACGCACTTGTACAAGAGAATGCCCGAAAATAGGGGTGTGTGGGGGCTTCGCCCCCACACACCCCTATTTTCGGGATATTTTTTATCGAGTTGCGTAAGTCCTATCCTAATCAACCGATTACCTGACCTGAGGCGCGAGCTGCTTCCCAAGAATCCCAGCGATACCAGCGACCTGTCTGACCATCTCGGCGAAGCGCTCGGGCTTGAGCGATTGTCCGCCGTCGGATAAGGCATTATCGGGGTCGTTATGGACTTCGATGATCAATCCGTCCGCTCCAGCGGCGATGCCGGCGCGGGCAATGGCGGTAACATACTCCCAATGCCCGGTACCGTGGCTGGGGTCGACAACCACAGGGAGATGGGTTTGCGCCTTGAGCACGGGAACGGCGTTGATATCGGTGGTGTTGCGGGTAGCGGTTTCAAAGGTGCGGATGCCACGCTCGCACAGTACAATGCGGCGGTTGCCCTTGGAAAGGATATATTCGGCAGACATCAGCAATTCTTCGATGGTGGCGCTGAGGCCGCGCTTGAGCAACACGGCACGGTCACTCATACCAACGGCTTTTAGCAACGAATAGTTCTGCATGTTACGCGCCCCAATCTGAAGCATATCGGCATATTTCGAGACCAGCAATACCTGCTCAGGAGCCATAACTTCGGTGACAATGGGTAAACCGGTTTGCTGCCGCGCTTCGGCGAGCAATTTGAGACCTTCTTCGCCCATACCCTGGAAGGAATAGGGGGAGGTGCGCGGCTTGAAGGCCCCGCCGCGCAGAGCGTGCGCCCCGGCTTCCTTGACGGCATGAGCAATTTCCAGAATTTGGGTGCGACTCTCCACCGAACACGGCCCGGCGATGATCACAATTTGTCCCGGCTCGACGGAGACGCCATTGAGCGGAAAAGCTGAATCTTGGGGACTGAATTCGCGCGAAGCCAGTTTGAAGGGGCGCGAGATGGGTACCACGCGGTCGACGCCATCCATGAGCACAAACGAGTCGCGGTTAACAATCCGACCATCCCCAACCGCGCCGATAATGGTGCGCTCTTCGCCTTGCGAAAGGTGGGCGTTGAGACCCTGGGCTTCGATGCGCGTAATTACTTTTTGAATTTCAGCCTGACTGGCGCCGCTACGCATAATAATAAGCATAATTTCTCTCCTATTTTTCATCCACGAAGTACACGAAGGGGCACTAATTATTTCGGGTCTCTGAGATTTCGCAAGGTAAAGCCCAGATTTGGGAACCTCCACGCAAAGTCCAAAGACCCATTATTTCTTGGTATTCTTCGTGCGCTTTGTGGATGAAACCAGTTCTCGACAGGAATCTAATGATTGGGGGCGAGTTGTTTGCCAACGGCTTCGGCGATGGCTTTAACTTGCAGCATCATCTCGGCGAAGCGTTCTGGTTTTAGGGATTGCCCGCCATCGGAAAGG